>JAYSXB010000335.1:0-2519 GCA_043717775.1 Arenimonas sp. | reverse complement strand
GCTTCGGCGGCCAGTTTGACCTTTTCGATGCGGGTCTTGATCAGTTCGCTGATTTCGGACGGATTGAGCGTTTGCATGGGTGAGTCCTCAGCCGGTGTAACCCGGTTGTTTCAATAGTTAGTTCGTTAAGCTCGCGTGTAAACGAGCCAGTTTGGTTTTAATCGAGCCATCAATGACAATGTCGCCGGTATTAATTACAACGCCGCCGATCAAGCTTTCATCGATCTGCGTGGTAATTTCCACTTCGCGGTCGAAACGCATTTTCAAGGCAGTACGCAATTGATTGAGCTCGGCGGCATCCAGCACTTTTGCGGAAGTGACATTCGCTTTCACCACGCGCTCGGCGTCTGCTTTTAAAGCATCAAACAAGGCAGAAATTTCTGGCAATAAAGTCAGACGATGGTTGTCGGCCAGCACGGTCAAAAATTGCTGATAACTCGCGTCGGCATCACCGGGCGGGCTAAGCAATTCATTGATAACGGCAGCAGCAACACGCGGATGATTCAGCGCATTTTTAACCGACGGCAGTTCAGCGGCAATCGCTGAAAAACCCAGTGCCTGCGACCATTGTGCAAGACGGCCTTGTTCGCGTGCCACTGAAAAAGCGGCGCGGGCGTAAGGGCGGGCAAGAGTAAGGGCTTCGCTCATAATCTAGCTCAGATTTCAGCAGCGAGTTCGTCAAGCAAAGCTTTGTGGGCATTGCTGTCGATTTCGCGCTTGATCAGTTTTTCAGCACCTTTGACAGCCAGTGCGGACACTTGCTTGCGCAGGTCTTCTTTGGCTTTCGTGGTTGCTGCCACGATGTCGGCTTGTGCTGCGGCTTTCTGACGATTGCCTTCAACAATAGCTTCCTGCTTGGCGTCGTCGATGATTTGATTTCTGCGAGCTTCGGCTTGTGCGATGATTTCCGCCGCTTTGCCGCGAGCATCACGCAATTGTTCATTGACGCGTTCTTCGGCTTGCGCGAGTTCCGACTTGCTGCGATCAGCAGCGGCCAGACCTTCGGCAATTTTAGCTTGACGCTCTTCAATCGCCGCCATGATGTGCGGCCAACCGAATTTCATCACCAACCAAGCCACCGAGAAAAACGCGGCGCATTGGATGATCAGTGTGATATTGGGATCCATAACCTACTCCTGTTGGCCGACAGCACGATGCCGTCGGCTTTACGCTACTACGTCGTCCAGTAAATTAACCGGCGAGACCAGCAGCTTTGAGTGCGTTGATGAACGGGTTAGCAAAGATCAGCAACAGGGCGATAGCAACACCGATCATCGGAATCGCATCGAGCAAACCGGCAACGATGAATAATTTGGTTTGCAGCATTGGGGTCAGTTCTGGTTGACGCGCTGCGCCTTCCAAAAACTTGCCGCCCAAAATAGCAAAGCCGATAGCGGTGCCGAGTGCGCCCAAACCGATCAGCAGGGCAGCTGCGATGACGGTCATACCCATTACGTCGGCGATAAGATTAATGTTTTCCATGATGCTCTCCGTGTATTGCTTGTAAGTTAATTAAGATGAAACTAAAGGTGCAAAGTAAAAATAAATAAAGCAGAAACAAATAAAAAATATCAAACAAAAATGCTTAGTGCTTTTCAGACGCCATGCTCAAATACACCACGGTCAACATCATGAAGATGAAGGCCTGCAGCGTAATCACCAGAATATGAAAGGCGGTCCAGACGAAGCTGGCAAGGAACTGCATCGGCATCATCGCGTAAGTCATGCCTTCCGACAGTGATGCACCCAGTGTCATGACCGCAATCAAGATAAAGATCAATTCACCGGCATACATATTGCCGAACAGTCGCAGACTGAGCGAAATCGGACGAACCACTTCTTCAATCAGACGCAACAACAGGTTGGCTGGCGCCAGTGCGATCATGCCGAACGTGCTGTGAGCATGGAAAGGCGCGGTGAAAATTTCTTTGGTAAACAGGCCGATGCCCTTGTGGGCAATGCCGAAATAGTGGATCAGGAAGAACACGCCAATCGACATGCCGAGCGTGGTGTTCATGTCGGCCGTTGGCACTACGCGTAAGTAAGCGTGTGCAGGATCGTGGCCGGCGGCTTCAAAGCCTTTGGCCCAGAGCCAAGGCAGCAAATCGACCGGCACCATGTCCATGAAGTTCATCAGGAAGACCAGACCGAAAATCGTTACCGCCAATGGCGCAATGAATTTGCTTTGACCGTGAAAGGTTTCGCGAACCAGGCCGTCAATGCCGGTGACCATCATTTCGAGAGCGCATTGCAGCTTGCCTGGAACACCGGCAGTGGCGCGACGCGAAACGTATAAAAATACGCCGAGAAAAATACCGCACATCAACAGCAGAAATATCACGCTGTCGATATTGATCGTCATAAATGCGCTATCGCCCACCTTGATTTGCCAGTGCTGCAAATGGTGTTGGATATATTCAGTTGTACCGCCGCTTTTAGCTTCAGTGCTCACGCTTCACCTTACCGCCAGACATTGCCACGAGTGGAAACACTACCAAGGCCAGCACCACTCCTATCGC
>JAYSXB010000334.1:0-16639 GCA_043717775.1 Arenimonas sp. | reverse complement strand
CCTACGATGACTACGTTTTCGTAGGAGGCCGCCTGCGGGCGACGGGGATAGCAAGACAATCGACCCGATAATTATTAATGCACCATCCCCGTGGATTTAGCCTGTTTCCACTGACCTTGCCGTCCGATTAGGTCATAATTCACCCATGACCGATATCGTTTTAACCACGCTCAACGCCCGTTACGCCCACGCATCGCTGGGCCTGCGTTACTTGCGGGCCAATTTGGGCGAACTGCACGGCGCTTCGGCGCTTCGAGAATTCGTGATTGGCCAAAAGACCGAAGAGATGGTCGAAAAGCTGTTGGCTGACAAACCAAAAATTATCGGCATCGGTGTTTATATCTGGAATGTCGATGAAAGCACGCGCTTGGTCGCGCAAATTAAAGCCGTAGCGCCAGAAATTATTATCGTGCTTGGCGGCCCTGAAGTTAGTTACGAAACCGAACAACAACGTATCTGCGAAATGGCCGACTACGTGATCACCGGTTGGGGCGATGTAACGTTTGCCGTACTCGCCAAACAATTAATGCGCGGCGAGCGCCCGGATAAAAAAATTATCGCTGGTGTGCAAGCGCCTTTACCTGCGCTGATATTACCGTATAAAGAATTCACCGATGAAGACGTTAAACAACGGCATCTGTATGTTGAAGCTTCACGCGGCTGTCCGTTCAAATGCGAATTTTGTTTATCGGCACTGGATAAAACCGCTTGGCCGTTCGAGCTCGACCCGTTTTTGAACGAGCTCGAAATTCTGTATCAACGCGGCGCCCGTACTTTCAAATTTGTTGATCGTACTTTCAATTTGAAAGTCGATACCTCGCTGGCGATTCTGGATTTCTTCCTGAAAAAACTGGAACTCGCACCGGAAGATCCCATCTTCGCGCATTTCGAATTGATTCCCGACCATCTTCCAGAAAAACTGAAAGAAGAAATCGCAAAATTCCCGGCCGGTACTTTACAGTTTGAAATTGGCATCCAGACTTTTGATCCCGTCGTGCAAGCGCGAGTATCGCGCCGACAAAAAAATGAAGTCGCCGATACCAATATTCGCTGGTTGCGCGAACATTCCACCGCGCATTTGCATGTCGATTTAATTGCCGGTTTGCCGGGCGAGGGCGTGGAATCTTTTGCGAAAGGTTTTGATCGTCTGGTGGCGTTGGCGCCACATGAAATCCAATTCGGTATTTTGAAGCGCCTACGCGGTGCGCCGATTGCACGGCACACCAAAGAGCATGGTCTGAAATTCAATCCGGACCCACCCTATAATATTTTGCAAACCGACGTAATTGATTTTGCCACCATGCAGCGCTTGTCACGGTTTTCACGTTACTGGGACATCATCGCTAACTCTGGCCGTTATGCAAGAACGCTACCCATACTCATGGCCGACAATGCTTTCGAGAATTTTTTGGCCTTCAGCGATTGGCTGTATGAAAAAACCGGCAAAACCCACGCCATTGCGCATGAGCGCATGGTGCAATTCATTTTCGATTATCTAAACGATGTTCGCGGACTCGAAAAAGAAAAACTGGCTGAAGATATTATTTCCGATTACCGCGCGGTTGGCGGCCGCACCCATTTTGAATTTGAAGCGCCGGGTTTGCGGCCATTACCAAGGCCACAAAAAGTGGCTGGCGGAACGCCGTCACGGCAAGCCCGGCATTTGCAGGGCAATGCTTCTTGATTGGAAAAACAATGAGCGAACAAAATAGCAATTCAGATAAAATTCCGGCCAAGACCACCCCCACCTGGGAAATGGAGCTGCTGATCTCCGGCGCAACGGTGTTCAGTTTGCTTCAGCTTCCCGCCCCTGTATATCGTTGGCTTTCGATTGCCTCGCAAGGGCATGATTCTGCGGTACACGAAGCCATCAAGATATTCAGCGTCTATGTTCAATTTTCGCTTTGGATTCTAATAGCCACATTTGTTCTGCACTTGTTCATGCGGGGATATTGGATAGCGTTAGTGGGGATGAGCTCGGTTTTTCCGAGCGGCATTCAGTGGGAAAAGATAAAAGGCTTCGGCCCTGTTTATAAGAAAGGTATCGAGAAAAACAATGTTGCGATTTCCGAATTAATCGAGGCAGCCGACAATCGCGCCACGATTGTCTTTGGCCTAGGCTTTGGTGTGTCAACTGTCATGATTACGCTGAGCATTGCAATGGCTGTGGTCATTGCCGTGTTGCTTGTCTTGCAGGCTCTACGAATTGGCGCGGAGTCTCAGGATACGATTTTCCTCGCAGGCGCGATCATGCTAATTGCTCCCTTTCTTGTCGCGTACGTCATTGACCAGTACTTCGGCGAGAAACTCATTAACAGTAACCGAACTACCTGGCTGGAACTCGTGTTCGCGTTCTATAACAAGATTGGATTGGGTCGAAACGGCAGCGCTTTGATTAATTTGTACAGGACCAATCAAACACGACGGAAGAGTTTCTTGTTCAGGAGTGCAATGGTAACGCTCGGCGCGGCATCGAGTTTGATTTTGATGCGGACTGGAATTGATAGCGGGGCATACAAGGGATTACCCTCAACAAATAGCAGGAGCGGTCTGGAAGCATCGACAGATTTTTACGCTTCATCCCGCCAGCTTGCAGAGAGTCGCGAAATTCTGCCCTATATCGAGAGCCCTATTGTTAGCGGCCCGTACATGCAACTATTTGTGCCGTATCTCCCTTGGCAATACAACCCCATCTTGCTAAGAGAATGTCCGCAAGTTTTGACGAAAAAAGCAGCCAACGAGGGGTCTGGATTGAACTGCCTGTCAAAACTGCTGCAAATATCGATCGATGGAAAACTAATCGCAATCGAATTGGTGAGCAGTAGTGACCCTGCCACTGGGCAGCGTGGTGTGATCGCAGTAATTCCCACGCAGGACCTTGCCAGCGGGCGACACGAAGTAAGTCTGGTGTCATTGCAACATGATGAAGACGATTCGGATAAGCCGGACAAAGAGATTTTTATCAGAATCCCATTCTGGAAATAGTGCGCGTTGGGTCACAGTGGCCGAGTGCCTTCATTATTTAGATTCCCGTAGGAGCGCCTTTAGGCGCGACCGATCCGGCGTAATTTTTCGGGCCTAGAAGGCCCTCCTACCTGCATAGCGCAGGATTATTTTGAAGATTGGCGATAGAATCTATTCTCCGGTGCATGCCGGGCTTTCATCACACAGGAGATTGTAATGGGCATCGTAGATTTTCTCAAAGGTCAGGTACTTGAAATTATCGAATGGACCGATGATTCACGTGACACGCTGTCGTATCGTTTTCCCGATGATGACAAGGAAATTAAAAATGGCGCGCAGCTTATCGTGCGTGAATCGCAGCAAGTGCAGTTTGTGGCGGCCGGTAAATATGCCGATCTTTTCAATCCCGGCAAGCACACGCTCAGTACCGAAAATATCCCGATTCTTTCCACTATTCTCGGTTGGAAATACGGTTTCAATTCTCCGTTCAAATGTGATGTGTATTACATCAACACGCGTTTGTTTACCGGCAATAAATGGGGCACCTCGAATCCGGTCATGATGCGCGACAAGGATTTCGGTGTTGTGCGTCTGCGTGCGTTTGGCACTTATGATTTCCGCATTGTCGATGCTGCAAAATTCCTGAAAGAAATTGCCGGTACCGATCAAAATTTTCGTCTCGATGAATTCGCCGACACCATGCGCTCGCGTATTATCAGTGTATTCACCGATGCACTTGCCACTGCGAATGTACCGGCGCTCGATGTAGCATCACGCTATACCGAAATGGGCGATGCTTTATTGCCTATCATTAATCCAGCCGTGATTGATAAATACGGTATCGAAATTACCAGCTTCCTGCTGGAAAATGTATCGGTGCCGCCGGAAGTTGAACAAGCCATCGACAAGCGCTCCAGCATGGGAGCAATCGGTAATTTGAACGATTACGTGAAATATCAAATGGGTCAATCGATGACGATGGGCGGCGAAGCTTCGGCGGCAACTGCAACAGCACAAATGGGCGTAGGTTTTGCGATGGCGCAGGAAATGGCTCGGAGCATGCAGCAGCAAAATGCCGGTACCGCAGGGCCTGTCGCTTCGGCTGCTGCGCCTGCTGGTGCTGGCTTGGAAGTGCTAACGCCAGAACAAGCCGCACAAGCTTTGGGCGTATCGGTCGAAGACGTGATGGCATCGATTACTGCCGGTGATCTGAAAGCCAGAAAAATTGGCAGCGCTTATCGCATTGCAAAAACCGCTCTTGAAGAATTTTTGAAAGGGGCGTAATCGGCGCATGAATAACGCGACGGTGGGTAAACATCCCTGCCCCGAATGTGGCGGGGATTTGCAATGGAATGCCGGCAAGCAATCGCTGGCTTGTCCTTATTGCGGCACGATTGTTCCCTGGAATAATGCCGAAGCCGGTTTGCCGGGCGAAGTTCAGGAAAACGATTTAATTACTGCACTGGAAAAACATCCTGAAGATCAACGCGGCTGGGGTGAAGACCGGCGCGAAGTAAAATGCCAAAGTTGTCAGGCGATTTCGGTTTTTGTCGGCGGCAAAGTCGCGCAGCGCTGTGAATTTTGCGGCTCGCCTTCAATCATTAACCATGAAAGCGAACGCGATGCGATTACGCCGCAATATGTACTGCCATTTAAAATTAGTGACGGCCAAGTACGCGATGCCATTCGTAAATGGTACGGCTCGCATTGGTTCGCACCGAACAAATTAAAAAGCGTGGCATTGACCGATACTTTGCATGGCGTTTATTTGCCTTACTGGACCTTTGATTCGCATGTCAGTGCAGATTGGAAGGCAGAAGCCGGGCATTATTATTACACCAGCGAAAGCTACACCGACAGCCAAGGCCGTAGCAAAACACGGCAAGTCAGGCACACTCGCTGGGTGGATGCCAACGGCAGCCTTGAACATTTTTTTGATGATGAGTTAATTCCTGGCACCGCCGGCGTTCATGAAAATTTACTTCGGCAAGTCGAACCGTTTCCAACGCTGACCGATCTAAAAGCCTATTCACCGGAATTTGTTCGCGGCTGGACCGTCGAGCGTTATCAAATTGATTTGCATAAAGCCGCTGATCTTAATCAGCAGGATATGCAGCAAAAAACCACGGCTTTGTGCGCGGCTGAAATTCCCGGTGACACTTATCGCAATTTAAATGTCAACGCTGATTATCAAGGTCGTACTTTTAAACATGTATTGGTGCCGGTCTGGTTGGTGACTTACACCTACGGCAGCAAAAATTTTCAGGTGCTGTCCAACGGTTATACCGGCGCGCTTGCCGGTGAATACCCGAAGAGCTGGGTCAAGATATTCTTCGCTGCCATGTTGGTGTTATTTGTGGTGATGATATTGATCGTGGCAGGCGGGAATAATTAAATTTGTAGGTTGGGCACCGCCCACGTAAATTTATCGTAATGTGTAGGGTGGGCAGCGCCCACCCTATATTTTCTTGTTGTGAAAGCCAAGCGCCATCGGTTTGTCACAAGCACTCGCCACCGAGACATGAAAGACACGGCCATCGGTCACATTCCATTCAAGCACATGCAAGCCTGAGCCAACGTCTCTAGCGGCAGGCCCCAGTTTTTGCATGATCTTTTTCAAGGTCATGCTGCGATTGATTTTTTCAAATAATTTCGCATCTTTTGGCGTCGTCGTTGCAGAAATATATTCGGCTTTCCATTCACAGGCATTGACAGAATTGGGCATGATTAAAAATATCGCGAAAATAAGTGAAGTAAATCGCAGCAACATAAGAACTCCTTAAGTAGCCCGGGTCATGGCTCTATCTGACCCGGGGATGCGAAAATCTATCGGCACCCATAAACCCAAAAATTTTTTCATCGAAGATTAAAAATGAAAATTACCTGCGATGGTGAGGACCCGGGTCAGATAGAGCCATGACCCGGGCTACTGCTCATTTCAGAACAAGCGAAAAGTTAAAGCTCGACACGATTCATTTTGCTGCGCCACATCAAATGACCAATCGCATAGGTAACGTAGTACGCACCGAGTGTCCCCAGTATCGCCATGGTGATCGGGCTGCTGCCAAAGTTATTGGTTTGCGCGCCGGTTCCAAGAAAGACAAGCTGCGCCATTCGATAAATCAGGCGGCCTACCAGCAATAAAGACAGCGCAATACCAAGATGGGCATTGGGCGTGTAAAAAAGTCCCTCTGCTGTTTTCTCAAACTTCGTCAGCTTCAAGCCATAAAAACCCAAGGCGATACCAGCAGTAACACCTGCCAACAAGGTAGCTAATGCCGCTGGATGCGCTATCGAGACAATCGCTATCAAACTAAGAACAATCGGGAATACGAAAACCGGAATCCACGGTCTTACCGATGTAGAACGCTGACGCCCTACCATCCGGCGAATTCGTGAATACATGCGCCAACCAATCAATGGCGACATAACAAGAATGGCAAGGAGTTGTGGGTTGGCGGTCATGGGTTTTCTTCCGGAATAGTAAAAGCGGTACGAAGTGACGACCAGCATATTAGCGCATGGCTTTTGGTAAAAGCATTGCAGCGAAATTGCAGGTGTTTTTGCCATGGCTAGCAGGCAGACGAGTGTGACCAATTAAACACAAATAAAAGCACTGCAACACTGGGAAAAAGCTTGATCAATATTTGTGTGGCTCTAGCCATAACAATGCTTCACCTCGGCCACCGCTTCGGTTATGAGTTGTTTCAAAACCGCCATATCAACATCTTCAAGTTTGCGGAGACACAGGCAGCCTTTTCCCATTTTGTGTCGGCCGAGTTGAACCAGTAGTTGGTCCTGATTCACGCCACTGGCCATTAGATAAATGCTGATGTCAGCTTTACGAGACGAGAACCCAGCAAGACTAGCATCGCCTTCGCGGCCACTGGCATATTTATAGTGATAACTGCCGAATCCGACAATGCTTGTGCCCCACATTTTTGCGGGAGCCTTGGTGATCTTGGACATCAATTTGGCGAGGGTTTCGCAATCCTTTCGTCTTGCCTCATCTTCAATTGCGGAGAAATACTCCTCTACGCTCGCATCGGTTTCTTTGGTTTTATTCTCGGCCATAAGCACCTCGTTAGGGTATTTTTGATGATGCATAACTTGATTACATCTAACTCATACACATTTTAGAAAACCAGTAACGCGGCTTTATAGATAAGTCCAAACAAAACCAGCGATGAAATAAAGAATAAAGCAAACCGCGTTGGAATATGATTCCACAGCGTTTGCACAAGGCTATGCACAATCCGAAGTACAACAAATCCCCAGGCCAGCATCAGGCTGCTTGATGAGTTATCGCCAAGCACGGCCAAGCTAATTGCCACGGCATAGAACAGCGTCGGAATTTCCATCAGGTGATTGAAATTGTCAGCTTTCCATCGAACACTCGCGGGTAGCTGCGCCATCTGCTCGCCTCTTGGCATCACGGGGTCTAGCACCATCCGCAACTTTAGGATGGCCGGAATTCTGGTCGCATACATCCATGCCCAAATAATGCCGGACCAAGTAACGAGTGCTATGACGGGTGCGAGTATTTGGTTTGAGGTGTTCATTGTGTGCTCCGATGTGGGGTCAATTTTTGCACTGTAGTAAGCCCGGGTCAGATAAAGCCATGACTCGGGCTACGTGGCATTATTATTTTTGTTGCACTTGAAGCACTGCCGCCATCTTTTGATGGATTAAGTTGATCGCTTTGAGGGGGCGAATAAGAACCTTGAACTCCACGATTTGTCCCTCGTCATTCCACTTGAGCATATCGACACCGTTGACCGTGATTCCCTCGATTTCGACTTCGAACTCCAGTGCGGCGTCACGAGGGCCGGTGATTTCGCGAATGTACTTGAATGTCTCGTTGAAGAAGACGTGGAACGCAGCGCCAAGGTATTGAGCTGTGATCGCCTTTCCGACTTGCGGCGTATGAACAACAGGCGAGTGAAAGACAACATTGTCTGCGAGAAGTGCGTTGAGGCCCTTCGTGTTTCGCGATTTAACAAGCGCATGCCATGTGGAAAGCGTATCGATAATCATGGGGTTCCTTTCATTGGTTGCGTTTTAGGCCACAGTTAGCGGGCCTGTTCATTGGCCTTGAGGTGGTTGCCATAACTCGACTTTGTTTCCTTCTGGATCCATCACCCAGGCAAATTTTCCATACTCGGATTCGTCAATTTTCTCGAGTACATTGCAGCCCTCTTCCTTCAAGACCTTTACCAAGGCATGCAGATCTTCCACTCGGTAGTTGACCATGAAAGCAGCAGAGCTTGGAGCAAATTGATCGCCTTCTGCCGAACCAATCGACCAGATAGTGCTGCCTGCATACGGTTTGCCTTGAGCGTCAGCCCAAGTGAAGGCAGCTCCGCCCCAAACTTGTACATCAATTCCCAAGTGCCGCTTGTACCAAGCCTGCAATGATGGAGCGTCTTTTGCCTTGAAGAAGATGCCGCCGATGCCAGTGACTCGTTTCATATGAGCTCCGATGCGTGGTGATTGTCTAATTAGGAAGCATTTGTCGTCGTGCTGAATTTACTAGTGATCAGAAAAACCTCAGTACCCGCAGGAATTTGTTCTTTGGAGATGCTTGGTGGCAAGGTGATGGGTATGCAGACTTTGTCAGGCGGCGGCCTGCGGCCATAACTAATCCTCTCAAATCCAGCGATGAGTGTTTCAATGGACTCGCCACTGGGTGTGAGTAATCGGATTTGAGCACCTATTCGCATGTTGGGAAAATTAGCATTTTGGAGAAAGCCCGGAACCAGTACAGGCCCCGGTCGCCCCGACAAGGCAAAGGCTTCCACGACGGTAAAGAGAAAGGTTTCAGACATGGTTCTTTACGCTTGAGTTAAGCAGCCCGAGCCGCGATGCTTGATCTTAAACCAGCTGCGACCATGGTGTCCGATTGAATGAATTGTCAGGTCGCCCGCAAGCGGCCTCCTACGTAGGATTGTATTCACTATAAAATCTTCCTGCTCTTACGGTCAGTGGCCATACCACGCTGCGTATTTCTTCCGAGCTTCCCCAGGCTTGCTGCATTTCATTTTCAATCAAGCCCACCGCATCAATACCGGTCGCTGTCAAATAACGCTGGCTAGCCGACCAGCTGCGTAAATAGGCGAGGTATTGCGAAAGATTCCAGTCGCAGCGTAATTCAAAATGGGGCGTTGGAATTTCTTCAAATGGAAACGCAATATTACGGTAGGCGGTTTCAACGTGTTTGCGTTCTGGTGGCCAATAATCGTCGAGAGTGCCGCGATAAAGTTTTTCGAAGACAGCATCAATATTTTTATTGATCGTGGATTTTTCGTAAGTCCACACTGCCAATAAACCATCGGGCTGCAATACGCGCTTTGCTTCATTGAAAAAACGCTCAAAATCAAACCAGTGCAAAGCCTGCGCTACGCAAACACATTGCACGGAGTTGTCGGGTAGCGAGCATTGCTCAGCCGGTTCAATTACGTAGCGAATATTCGGATGCGTTGTAGCGCTATTAATTTGGTTGCCGCTGGGGTCGCTCGCAAAAACTTCATCAAAATATTCGGCGAGTGCAATGCTGGCTTGGCCATTTCCGCAGCCAGCGTCCCAAACGAGGGAACGGATTTTGCATTGCGATGCGATCCACTCAAACAGGGCTTGGGGATAGCGCGGTCTGGCTACAGCATAGCTACTGGCGTGGCCGGAAAAGTGATCCTTGAAAGTAGTCATTCATCGGTTCCTTAAGCAGCTTGGTTTGATGAAAAATTTCAGAATTCAAAGTGTAGCAAATTCAATGAATATCACGCTCGGTAAAGCGTAAATTTCGTTACGCCTAATCATGCCAATAGAAGTTCTACGTTTCCATAGGTTCGGTCACTATCTGCGTATCGCAATTGCCACTACTCGTATACCAAGCTACGAATAATTAGGCACGTACAAAGGAAACTCGCCATTCATACCTTTTAATGCGGTTTTGGCAAAACATTGCGCCGGAATCTTGCCGGTTTTGACTAGGGTTTCGCTCATCAATATGGGGAGTTTATAGATACTGCATTGGCTTTCAATGCGAGAAGCAATATTGACTTCATTTCCAATGGCGGTGAAGTCCATGCGACGCAAATTGCCGATATTACCGTATTGAAAACGACCGACATGCAAGCCAACGCCATGCTCGAAATTTAATGGGCTGTCGGCCAGCTCCTTGTTTGCCCTCATGGCGGCAGCAACGGCGTTTTCACAGACTTGCTGGCTATTGGTGGCGTCGGTGATTGGGAATATGGCGAGTATGGCGTCGCCGATAAATTTCAATATTTCGCCATCGTGGGCATAAATAATATTCACCACAATATCGTAATAGGCGTTGAGCTTGGTGGCGAGTTCAACGGCTTCGGTATTTTGCGAATGCGTCGAGTATTTTCGTATATCGGAAAACCAGATCGCGCCTTCCATGTCGATCATACTGCCGGGGCGAATATTGCCCTGCTTTATTTCATCGCCCGGCGAATAACCGACATAGCAGCTTAAAATAGTATTCAGGACTAAATCTTTTATCGCACTTTCGATTAGCAAACTTAAAGCGGTAAGTGAAATTTTAATCAGCTCGATTTCTGTCGCGGTAAAACCATCAACTTCGTACGACACCAAACTTATGTAAGCTTCTTTGCCATCCAGTCGGGTCGCAATATAATGCGTTGCGCCTAATTTTGCCAGATCATCGAGCACGTCGTAGGGATGTTTTGTGCCGGGCGTGAGGACATAAGACAAAAAATCTTCGCCTTCTACCAAGCGCCAGAACGGACTTTGTTTGAAAGGGATCGAAGATTTAGCACCATAGGTAAGATGCGCTTCGTCAATCGTGCAGTTATCAAGATAATGCACTTTGCGATAGAACAGTGCTGGCGACGGCACGGCGTCTGGAGTGACGACTGTGTTATGCCAGACAAAACGGATGGCTTCAATTTGTGGATGCAAGGTCATCAATGCCACGTTGGCACGACACAAATAGATTTCCTGCTCGGCTAAAAATTTGCAGTAAAGATGAATAATGGTCGTGATATCGCTACCGGCCGCCGCCATGGTCTGTTTCTGCCAGATTAGCGTTTGCTGATAAAAATTTTGCATGGCAAATGGCCCGGTCGGTGGCAAACACTTTACTCCTGCTGGCTGACACATCGTAATACGAATTCAATAAGCACGGCGGATGCAATAAAAGCTAAACTAAGCGGTCTGTCACACAATCCCCGAGCCCTAATGTACAAGCTTCCCGGCGATGCCAAACTATTTATTGAAGAGCGAAATAATTATTTATACGCCGAAGTCAGCGGCCCAAGCGATAGTTTTGAAATCAGCATGGCCTACTGGACTGCGATTGCCGGGCAATGCCACCAACGCGATGCCAGTCGTTTGCTGGTGATGGAGCGCCTGGGCGAATATGTCGGTGAGCGCGATATGACCTTGATGATAGACAGCATTATTGCGCTAGGTTTCGAAAATATCCGGGTAGCTTTTGTTGATGCTTTTATTGAACATTTAGCTATCGCCGAACAGGGCGAAATACTGGCGATGGAGCGCGGCATTGCTGGTCGGGTATTTGGCAGCGTACAAGAAGCAGAGCGCTGGTTGCGGATGGGTTGAGTCGATTCTACACGCCGAGTTTATCGCGTAAGTTGTACCACCACGCCCCCAGGGCAGTAAACGGAACGCGCAAAGCACGGCCGCCGGGGAAGGGATAATGCGGCAATTTTTCGAATACCGAAAACCGCTCGGCTTGCCCACGAATAGCTTCGGATAACACCCGGCCAATCAAATGCGTGAAAGTAATGCCATGGCCCGAGCAGCCTTGCGAATAATAAATATTATCGGATAAACGACCCACTTGTGGCAGTCGCGACAAGGTCAGGGAAAAATTTCCGGTCCAGCCAAAGTCAATTTTAACACCGCGTAATTGTGGAAAAGTTTTTTCCAGATTCGGGCGAATAATCGATTCCACATGTTTCGGATCACGTGCGCCGTAAATAACGCCGCCGCCGAATAATAAGCGCTTGTCGCCGGTTAGCCGATAATAATCGAGCAAAAAATTATTGTCTTCGACACAGAAATCCGAAGGAATAATGTCTTTCCATTTTTCACCCAGTGGCTCAGTGGCAATCACCTGAGTACCGCAGGGCATGGTTTTTTGTGAAAGCCTGGGTTCGAGATCGCCGATATAGGCATTGCAGGCAATAATCACAAAATTTGCTCTCACCTGGCCTTGCGCCGTGTGGATGATGGCTTTTGTACCGCGTTCGATTTTTGTTACTCGTGAATCTTCATAAATCACGCCGCCCAGACTTTCTAGTGCCGCTGCTTCACCCAAGGCTAGATTCATGGCATGAAAATGCCCGCCACTTTTATCCACCAAAATAGCTTGGTAACTATCGCTATTGACGAACTGATGCACTTCGCTTTTATCGTGCAGGCTAAGTTGGTCGTTGCCGTAGGCTTCCCAGAGTTTTTTATGTTCTTCTAGATCGTGAATTTTCTTGGTGGTCTTTGCCGCATAGATGCCACCGTTTTTCAGATCGCATTGAATATTATATTTTTCGATGCGTTCACGAATTATTTTTGCGCCTTCAAAAGCCATGCCACCCAATGCTTGCGCGGTGGCTTTGCCGTGACGTGCTTCAATCACATCCATATCGCGTGAATAACTATGCACAAGCTGGCCACCGTTGCGGCCCGATGCACCCCAGGCAATTTTTTCAGCTTCCACAATCACGACCTTGAAACCGGCCTCGGCCAAATGCAGACCGGCAGAAAGCCCCGTATAGCCCGCACCAATAATGCAAATATCGGCCTCAACCATTTCTTGCAAAACAGGGCGGTCAGGCTGTGGGTGAGCCGTTGCCGCGTAATAGGAAGGTGCATGTTGTGAGTGTATATGCTTCATTGGATAGCTCGCGTTGTACCAGCGCATTGTAGCGATTTATCGTAGGCTGGGCATTGCCCACCTTTCTTACACGTGGCGAAAATGGTGGGCGGTGCCCACCCTACGCCCTCCCACGAATTAAATTAGTTCCTTAACCAAATTTCAGGCATCAAGGCTGGCAAAGTATATTTTTCGCGGGCGCTATCGCATTGCGGGCTGTGTTCGCCATTTTCGTAACTGGCTTTTAACTCGCGGCATGGTGAGGGGCGCTGCTTATAGATGGTGCAGCGCGTTTTCTCGCCCACTTTTCCCTGCAAGGCAATGCATCGGATATCCGGGCCGTCGGTGCCGCGCATGGCAAGCATATTGGGTCGGGTGATAAGTGCAAGTTCGGCGGGAACGCCGTTCGGATTTTCCGGCTGTGCTTCGGCCCAATAAAAAGCGACACGAAACGCGGCACAGCAGGCGCCACAATCTAGGCAGGGGTGATTCATCTGTCATCATAACAGCAATAAAAAACGGCGCGTCAGACGACACGCCGTTTTACAAACTTAACCATGCAATTTGGTCAAAATATTCCCGGGTCGGTGAAGCGTGACCCTGGCTACTTTATTTAATTTCGAAATCAACCGATTGTGCAGAAACACCGTTCAGCATAATTTCGACTTTGTATTTGCCGACTGGCCATGGCGTTGCTTTGCTTAATTTAAAATTACTGGTGACGTCGCCAGCAGGTGCAATATTACTGGTTTCCTCATTCACGACCTGACCATCTTGATATGTCCACTTTGCGGCTAGCGTTGCATTACTGGATGCATTTTTAGTGTCAACAGCCGCGTAGATGACATCTTTTACACCGAAGGTAGTTGATGCTGCGGTCACTTTTTGATCGGCACCGACGGCGGCCCCCAGATTGACGGCGGAAACCATAATTTCAGCCGGGGCAGGCGGCGGCGCAACAGCAGGTTGCACGACGACTGGAGCCGATGCCGGTGCAACTTCGACGGGCGCTTCTTTTTTGCAGGCGCTTAAAGCTAGTACTAAGCCGGCAGCCATTAAAAACTTGTTCATTGCGGACATTGAGTATTCTCCAAATAAGTAAATAGATTAATCGTCGAGTTTCGGTAATTTCAGTTCCTGGCCTGGAAAAATATGATCAGGGTCTTTCAATATATCTTTATTGGCTTCAAAAATAGCGTGATATTTACTCGATTTGCCGTAGTGTTCTTTAGCAATTTTCGACAAGGTATCGCCTTTTTGCACGACATAGATCGTGTGCTCTGGCTCGATGATTGGTGCCTGGCTTTGAAAGCCGCCAGTCACATCAGAAAAGTCCGCTTTTTTTACGATGGGTGCTTCACTTTGGAAGCCACCACTTACATCAGAAAAATCTGCTTTCGGCTTGTCGCCAGTCATGATGCTCTCCTAAAGAACAGCGCCCTTTATCAACACGCACCGTGCGATTTGTAGGACGGATGCACACCATAGCGCTGAGCCTGTTGGGCTGCAACCGCCCAAAGCACTTATTTGACTTCGAAACTGACTGTTCTCTGAACCAAACCATTGAGAGAAACATCAAGGGTGTAGGCGCCGACTGGCCAAGCTTGTGCATTGCTGATGCTAAACGTGCTGACGGTACCTTTTACCGGCACCAAGGCTTGCTCGGTTTCCGCTACTAAACTGCCATCAGGCGCAGTCCAGCGGGCTTTGATCCTTAAGCCTTGATGTTGTCCATTGCTCAGTACGCTGGCATAGATTTTATCCTGGATACCAAACTGCGTTCTTGGCTTTATCACCAGATTGTCTGAATCGAGTGAGGTACCAAGATTCACTTCCAGCAGTTTGAACTCACCCAAATCCAGTTTGGCCGGTTCTGGTTCACTGGAAAACATACCGCCAAACAAGCCATCGGTTTTTTCTTTCACTGGCTCAGCTTTTTCGGCTGCCTTTTCGACCGCAGTGACTGCCGGTTTGTTTTCAGCCGAGTCTGGTTTGCAGGCACTTACAGCAATGACCAGTAGACATGACAAGCTAAGCAATTGAGTGAGACGCATAATGTCTTCCTTACTGTCTTGCGGTACGTGGATTGCCGGGGTTGGGCAGGCCCAAGCTGGCGCGAAAAGGATTGATATCCAAACCACCGCGCCGAGTGTAGCGAGCATACACCGCCAGACGCTGCGGTGAACACTGTTGACTGATATCCATGAAAATGCGTTCAACGCACTGCTCGTGAAATTCGTTGTGTTCGCGATAGGAAATCAAATAGCGCAATAAACCGGCGCGATCAAGACGCGGGCCACGATAACGAATTTGCAGACTGGCCCAGTCTGGCTGGCCGGTGACCGGGCAATTGGATTTGAGCAAATGCGAGATTAGAATTTCATCGGTAATAATTTCCGAATCAGTACTTAAATACTTTGCATTCGGTGGGCCGTAGCTATCGATATCAATCGGCAAATCATCGATAAGCGTGCCTTCAAGCACATCGATTTCCGCACTGGCAACTGCGTTCACGGTCACCAGCATCACGCTGACGTGGGCACCGGCAGCTTGCGATAAATCACGCGCCATTTGTTGTCGCATGAGTTCGGTGTCGGCAAAGCGGGTTTGCATATAACTATTGAGATACAGCTTGAAACTTTTTGACTCGATGATATTGGGTGAAGTTACGGGCACCCGAAATTCGATCAGTGCTACTTTGGGTTTGCCGCGCGCATCGAGCCAGCTAAATTCGTAGGCATTCCAGATATCGACGCCCGAAAATGGTAGCGGCTCGGTAATGCCGATTTCATGGCGTTTATCGGCACGGCTAATTGGAAATAATAAGCTTGCGTCGTACTGACCAACATAATGTACGTCTTTGCCCAGGCTGGAATTTTCTATCGAGTTCATGGCGCTTTATTTAAATAATCCAAAGCCACTTGCAACAAGCTGCGAGTACCGACCTTCAATGCCGACTCATCGAGAAAAAATTCCGGCGAATGATTACTCGGAGCGATGCTGGCATCTTGCCCCTGCGGCGTAGCGCCGACAAAGAAAAAGAAACCCGGCACTTCATTGGCGTAGTAGGAAAAATCTTCTGCGCCCATTACCAGTGACATATTTACCACATTGTCGGCACCGGCTGCCTTGATCAAACTCGGCACACTGCGGGCGGTTAAATCAGGATTATTGACAGTCGCCGGATTACCTTTGGTATCTGGCACTTCATTGACGACGGTTGCACCATGTGCAGCAGCCACATGCTCGGCAATACTTTTTAATTCGCTAAATACTTTTTGTCGCATGCCTTCATCGAAGGTCCGAATGGTGCCGATCAATTCCACTTCATCGGGGATAATGTTGTAGCGAATGCCGCCCTTGATGGCACCAAAACTTACAACTACCGGCAGTTTGGAAATGTCCATGCGGCGACTCACAATAGTTTGTGCGGTGCTGACAATATCCGCGGCGGCCACTATCGGGTCAACCCCGCCCCAAGGCCGCGAGCCATGGGTTTGACGGCCTTTGACCACGATGCGAAAACGATCCGATGCTGCCATCGCGGGGCCGCTTCGGTAACCCACTTGTCCGACATTCAATGCACTCCAGACATGCAGGCCAAAAATGGCTTCGGGTTTGTAGTCTTTGAAAAGGCCTTCCGCCAACATGGCAGAAGCACCGCCGGTTTCACCATCGGGCGGACCTTCTTCGGCGGGCTGGAAAATAAACATCACCTCGCCTTTCAAGTCTTTTTTCATCGCTACCATGGCTTCGGCAACACCCATCAACATCGCCGTGTGCGAATCATGA
>JAYSXB010000333.1:0-2524 GCA_043717775.1 Arenimonas sp. | reverse complement strand
GGTCCATATTGGCTCGTAAATACAAACGCCGCAAACGTGAGGTCACCATTTCCGGGGCACGGCCTTTATGGAAATCGACCTGTTCCATTAGCTCACCCAAATGCCCGAAGAAGCGTTCCATATCTTCATGGGTTGCAGGGGCTGCGTCGGGCTCCAGCACGGTATTTGAAAGAACTGCTGGCACGGATTCCAATGCCATTTCCATTGCCGCCACACGGTATTCATAGGCAAGTATCTGCACGGCAGCCGCAAGATTTAATGAAGCGTAATCGGGATTGGCCGGAATACAGACGGTGGCATGACAACGTTGTAAATCCTCGTTTTCAAGCCCGGTGCGTTCGCAGCCAAACACCAAAGCTACTTTGCCGCTCTGCCCGGCTTCTAGCAATTTTGCGACTGCCGCTCTTGGCACAAATTCCGGCAAGGGTACTTCGCGTCGGCGTGAGGAAGTGCCGATCACAAAATGGCAATCGGCGACGGCATCGGCAAGGCTTTCATGTAGAACGGCTTTATCCAATAGATCAACAGCACCGGCGGCGAGCGCACTGGCCTCGGCATGTGGAAACTTATGCGGCTTCACTAAAAGCAGCTCGGACAAGCCCATGGTTTTCATGGCGCGCGCCGCAGAACCAATATTGCCCGGGTGTTGAGTGCCCACTAAAACAATGCGAAGTGATGATTTCATCAGCCAAGTTTAAGGGTTTTGCAGCGCTTTGAGCGAAGGCTCAATAGATCCTCTGGTATAATTGGCCCGCCGTGGCACTGACTGCGGCACGTTCTTCCACACAATCTAATGTTAGGCGGGCCTATGCAAAACCCAGTCATTACTGTCATGACCAAAGCCGCGCGGATGGCCGGTACCGTGATGTTGCGTCATATGAGCAAGCTCGCCAGCTTGAATGTCATCGAAAAAAGTCCGCAAGACTACGCCAGCGAAGTCGATGCCGCGGCGGAAAAAGAAATCATCAAGGAATTACGCCGCGCATATCCCGACGTCGCCATTTTGGCCGAAGAATCCGGTGCCATGGGCACAGGTCGCCAGACTTTTGTGATCGACCCATTGGATGGCACCTCGAATTACCTTCGCGGCTTTCCGCATTTTTGCGTTTCGATTGCGCTGGTAGAAAATGGCGAGCCGGTCGATGGCGTTATTTTTGACCCATTACGCAATGAGCTTTTTACCGCCAGCCGTGGTGCGGGGGTATTGCTCAATGACAAAAAAATGCGTGTTGCCGAACGTAAAGATCTTAATGGCAGCATGTTGATTACCGGGTTCCCGCCACGCGAACGTGCTCGTCTGCCTGCGCATCTGCAAGCCGTCGGTGAATTACTGAAAACTGCCGAAGATGTTCGTCGTACCGGTTCGGCCGCTCTGGATCTTGCTTACGTCGCCTGTGGTCGTGTTGACGGCTATTTTGAAGCCGGTATCAAGCCATGGGACATCGCCGCCGGTATTTTGATGGTGCGTGAAGCCGGTGGCCGCGTTTGCGATTTTAAAGGTCGTAGCGATAAATTACTCAACACGGGCCACATTGTTGCTGGCAACCAGAAGATCAGCGCTGCATTGCAAAAATCATTGGTCGATTCGGGTTACGCTGCAGCGTTTTCTTGATGCTTATCGCTGCTTCTTGTGGGAGCTGGTTTACCAGCGATTGATTGCCCAACAGCATCGTGTTGTTGAAATTTAATCGCTGGTAAACCAGCTCCCACAAATCCAGATCCCTACCCAATAAAAAACCGCGCATTGCGCGGTTTTTTATTGAACGATGAAGCCCGATAAAACTTACGGGCGACGTTCCAGCTCGGCAAGATCTTTTGCTTTGGGCATCAGATCCTGCTTGCTCACACCAAGCCATAGCAGCAGTGGGCAGGCGACAAAGATCGATGACAAGGTGCCGAATACGATACCAATCATTTGCGACTCGGCCATACCTTGCAGCGAGTTACCGCCGTAAATGTAGAGCGCCAATACCGTCAGGAATGCTACGAAAGAAGTAATGATAGTCCGCGACAGTGTTTGATTGACCGAACGATTCAATACTTCTGCTGGCGAGATGCGTTGAAGATTACGGAAGTTTTCACGGACACGGTCGAACACCACGATGGTGTCGCTGATCGAATAACCCATCACCGATAAAATACCGGCCAGCACGGCCAAATCGAGTTCATGCTGGGTAATCGAAAACCAACCGGCTACCAGCACAACGTCGTGCAAAGTTGTAATGATGGCGGCAACGGCAAACTTCCACTCAAAGCGAACCCAGACATAAATCAGGAAGCCAAGCACCACAAAGATGGCGGCTTTCAAACCATTCCAGGCAAACTCATTGCCAATCTGTGGCCCCACATAAACGCTGGGAAATACTTTGCCGGGGTTATCGGTAGTCTGTGCTGCTTTCAATACGCTTTCAGAAAACTCGGTGATTTTTTTGGAATCGCTATTACTTTTATTCAAGCGCATACGAATGACGATGTCATTGCCGGCACCTAAAGTACGCACTTCAGAACCAGGAAAGCCATTGGC
>JAYSXB010000332.1:0-6440 GCA_043717775.1 Arenimonas sp. | reverse complement strand
CATTGCTCAGTACATGGTGTACCAAATCATCGCCACCGTAACCGCGGAACACCAGCGAAAATAACGCCGCACCAATTAAAATGGCAAAAACCATGCCAGTGACTTTGGCGGTTTCCTGCGCTACCTGTTTGAATTTTACCCAGGTAAGCTGCCTGCCCAATAAGGCAAATGCCATTGCGCCAACAGCGCCGACAGCGGCCGCTTCGGTCGGCGTGGCAATGCCGAATAAAATGGAACCCAGTACCGCCAGAATCAAGCCCAGCGCTGGAATAATGGCGGCGCATAATTCCCAAAATGATCGCTTCTTTATGTCTTTTAAAGCCGGTGCCCGCAAAGGCTCGCGCCACGCTACCCACAGTACATACAGCAAATAAAAAACCACCAAGCCGAGCCCGGGAATAATCGCGCCGACAAATAAATCACCGACTGAAACAGTCTCCGGTGAAAAATTACCGAGTTTTAATTGCGCTTGTTGATACGCATTACCGAGTTGATCACCCAGCAATACCAGAATTAATGAAGGCGGAATAATTTGGCCCAGAGTACCCGATGCACAGATCGCGCCGCTCGCCAATTTTGGGTCATAGCCATGGCGCAACATAGTGGGCAATGAAATCAAACCCATCGCAACGACCGTCGCACCGACAATGCCGGTCGAGGCCGCCAAAATTGCACCGACAATAATCACGGCGACCACCAGGCCACCGCGCACGCTACCAAATAATGAGGCAATGGCTTCCAGCAGATTTTCGGCGATGCGGGATTTCTCCAGCATGATGCCCATAAAGACGAATAGAGGCACTGCCATCAAGGTCGCATTGGTAATGGTGCCGAAAATACGATTGGGAAAAGCTTCAAGAAAACTGGGGTCGAAATTGCCCAGCAACATGCCCGCACCAGCAGCCAATAAAGCCACACCACCCAATACAAAAGCAACCGGAAAACCACTAGACAAACCTGCCAGCAAACCCAGCACAAGCAGAACCAGCATGATGATATGTTGGGTTTCCAGACTCATGCTTTGGCTTCGCTTTTAAAAACCTGCCAGGTGCGAATGGCATGGGCGAGCGCTTGTAGAATCAATAAAACCGCCGACAGTGGAATTAAGGTTTTGATCAAAAACCAGCCCGGCAAGCCGCCAGAATTAGAGCCTTCATGTTGCGCCCAACTTACCGCGACATAATCAAAACTAATCCAGCACCAAAAAATACATAGCGGCAATAAAAAAATAATAATGCCGCCTATTTCTACCAGCGCCTGTGTCCGTTTCGACCAACGCTGCGAAAATATATCGACACGGACATGGCTGTTATATTTCAAACCATAGCTCAACGCCAATAAAAATGCGGTGCCATGCAGCCATTGCGTTGCTTCTTGCGAAGCTATTGAACCTATACCAAAACAGTAACGTGCGACGACGAGTGAAAACATCAGAGCGACCAATAATACGCAGCAGATCGCCGCAATATTACCGGCCCATTCGGTGATGGCATCAATCCAGCGAATCAGTAACTTCATGCTGAATTTTTAATGTGCGTGCTGAAATAAAATATGCATATTTGCAAGCATCTGGCGATTTTCGTATCGCCAATTTTCACATTCACCACGTTGCAATGATCCAGCTAACCGGCACCACGCCACCGGCGGCCTCGGCATCGGCACGGTCCAATCGGCCGTCGCCATTATTATCCATAATGTAATAGGGCTTGCCGCGTATCGGCGTGACCTTAACCATATGCACGATGCCGCCTTCCCGATACTCTTCAACAATGTCGCCGTTGTCGCGAGTTCTAATACGCACGGTGGGTGCATCATCGTCACTGGCTTTTGCCGGAATTTTTTCCGGCAGCGGCGCTTCTTTTGCAACTGGTTCGGCCGTCTTTTCGGTAGCGGCGGCATCTTGTGCTGCAAGCGCCAGCAAGGCGCTAAAAATAATGGACATGAGCTTTCCTTATCTTGATTAACCATGACAGCATCGCAAAGTTCAGCTGGCCACTCAAGCGGCGTAGAATAGAGGCACTTGCTTATTGAGACACGCCATGTCCCGCTTGGTTCTGATTGATGGTTCCTCTTATTTATATCGCGCTTTTCATGCGTTGCCGCCGCTAACTGCGCCCGATGGCGCACCGACCGGCGCCTTGCACGGCATCGTCAATATGCTGCGTGCAACACTGAAAGAAAAGCCGGATTACGCCGCTTTTGTGATGGATGCTTCCGGCCCCACTTTCCGCGATGACTTGTATGCCGAATACAAGGCGAACCGACCTCCAATGCCGGACGATTTACGCTCGCAAGTGGAACCCATGATGCAGATCGTCGAAGCCCTTGGCTTTCCGATTTTGCGCGTCAGTGGCGTTGAAGCCGACGATGTCATCGGCACTTTGGCGGTACAAGCGCAGGCAAAAAATATTGACGTCACCATATCTACCAGTGACAAAGATTTTGCCCAGCTGGTTCGCCCGGGCATCAAGCTTAGCAACACAATGAGTGGCAGTGTACTGGACAGCACCGAAGCGGTGATCGAAAAATTCGGCGTGCGACCGGAACAAATTATCGATTATTTGGCACTGATGGGCGACACCGTTGATAACGTACCCGGCATTGATAAATGCGGTCCGAAAACGGCAGCGAAATGGCTGGCAGAATATTCGACACTGGAAAATCTGGTCGCCAACGCCGATAAAATCACCGGAAAGATCGGCGATAATTTACGCGCGGCCATCAATCGCTTGCCACTGAATCAGCAATTAGTCACGATTAAAATTGACGTTGAGCTGGATAAAACGCCGGATGAATTAATTCTTCGCGAAAAACATTTCGACGAATTGAAAGCCTTGTATAAACGCTATGGTTTTAATTCTGCACTAAAAGAATTAGAAGGTGGTAGCTCAATATCGTCGACATCAAAATCAAGTTCGGAGCCAACACAGACTGCCTCATTATTTGAAGCACCCGATGCATCACTATCGGCCAAAGGTAATTATGAGTGCGTTACCACGACCGAACAATTATCGGCCTGGATAAAAAAACTGGAAGCATCGACATTATTTTGTTTTGATACCGAAACCGATGCGCTCGATTCCATGCAAGCCGGTTTAGTTGGCATTAGCCTGTGTGTTGAAAGCGGTCATGCGGTTTATATTCCGGTAGCGCATCGTTATCCGGGTGTACCAACACAATTGTCATGGGAAGAAGTTTCTACCGCCTTGAAGCCGGTGCTGGAAAATTCAGCCATTCATAAAGTTGGCCAGCACGGGAAATACGATTTGCATGTACTGCGTCGCCACGGCATTAATGTGCAGGGCTATACCGAAGACACCCTACTGGAAAGCTTTGTCTTTAACGCCGGTATTTCACGGCATGATATGGACACGCTGGCGCAAAAATATCTGGGCTACACAACCATAAAATTTGAAGAAGTTTGCGGCAAAGGCGCCAAACAAATTTCATTTGCCGATGTTGATCTTGAGCGCGCCACGGCATATGCAGCTGAAGACGCCGACATCACCTTGCGCCTACATCAGGTTCTGTCGGAAAAATTGAAAGCCACACCGAGCCTTGAAAAAGTGTATCGCGACATCGAAATGCCACTGGTGCCAGTACTTACTCGCATGGAAGCGAACGGAATCCTGATCGATGCCGTCGAATTAAAACGCCAAAGCGCCGACCTAACGCAGCGTATGCATGCCACCCAGCAGCGCGCCTACGAAATCGCCAATCGCAGTTTTAATCTCGATTCACCAAAACAAGTCGGCGCATTATTATTCGATGAACTAAAACTGCCCGCCATGGTGAAAACACCGACCGGCGCACCATCAACCAATGAAGAAGCACTTGAAGCGATTGCCGATCAGCATGAATTGCCACGTTTGATTCTGGATTATCGCGGTATGGCAAAACTTCGTAGCACTTATACCGACAAATTACCGGAAATGATCAACCCGACCACGGGTCGCGTGCATACCAGCTACCACCAGGCCGGTGCGGCGACCGGGCGTTTGTCATCGAATGATCCTAATCTGCAAAACATTCCGATCCGCAGTGAAGACGGCCGCCGGATTCGCAAGGCGTTTATCGCACCACCGGGAAGAATTCTGGTGGCCTGCGATTATTCGCAAATTGAATTGCGCATCATGGCGCATTTATCGGAAGACCCAAGATTAGTGGAAGCATTTGCTAGCGGCGAAGACGTGCATAAAGCTACCGCTGCCGAAGTATTCAGCGTTCCATTAAATCAAGTTTCTGGCGACCAACGTCGTGCCGCCAAAGCGATTAATTTTGGCTTGATGTATGGCATGAGCGCATTTGGTTTGGCGAAACAATTAGGCATTGGTCGTGGCGAAGCACAGGATTACATCGCCCTGTATTTCGCGCGTTATCCCGGTGTCCGCGAATTCATGGATCGCATTCGTGCCAAGGCGCGCGAAGAGGGTTTTGTCGAAACCGTTTTTGGTCGTCGGCTTTATTTGCAGGAAATACAATCGCGTAATCAGGCCCAGCGCGCCGGTGCCGAACGCGCGGCGATCAATGCACCGATGCAGGGCACCGCTGCCGACATCATCAAGCGCGCGATGATTTCGGTCGATGCTTGGATTGCAAATTATTCGGACAAGGCCTTGTTGCTATTACAGGTCCACGATGAATTAGTGCTGGAATGCGATGAAAGCTTCAAGACCACATTAATCAGCGAAGTAAAAGCGCGAATGGAAGCGGCCGCTGAACTCCGCGTGCCTTTGATTGTCGATGTTGGGTCGGGGAACAACTGGGAAGAGGCGCATTAATTAAAAACAAACGGCATCTTAATTAAAAACAAACATTCATGCCCTTGTATCTTGTTGATTTAAATGCAGTTTTTTCGGTGTGAATATTGGCTGAACATTACAAAAGTTTAATGCTCATATTCACGAACTTTACATGCCCCAGGGTGTCTCATGTACGTAACGGACGCAATGTTCGTTACGGATCACTCCCTCCCCTGAGTAGATCCTGGAAGTAGGATTTCCCCATTCTGCTTCCAACCCTAACCCCACAAGCTTCCCCTGGCTTGTGGGGTTTTTTTTGTTTGTCTTTTTTATCGCGACCGGAAAGCACTTATCCTAATTTTTCATTGAGAGAATTTTTAACAGTACTCATTAGTAATGCGAACCGCAGGGCATATTGGTAAATCATCTATCGAGCGGACTACAAACACCGCGCCCACCTTTATTTAACACATGGGTATAAATTTGTGTCGTCGCCACATCTTTATGGCCCAGCAATTCCTGAATCGTGCGTATGTCATAGCCCGCCTCGATTAAATGCGTGGCAAAACAATGCCGCAACGTATGACAACCCACCGGCTTATCGATACCGGCAGCACGTGCCGCTTTCGATACTGCCCGTTGCAACACTTTTTCATCTATGTGATGTCGCCGGATTTTTCCATCCCGCGGATCAAGTGCTCGTCGCGTCGCAGGAAAAACATACTGCCATGACATCATTTTATTCGCATTAGGATATTTTCGCGCTAACGCATTGGGCAGAAATACACCATCCCAATTTTCTCCGGTGTCTTCTCGATGAAACTCATGCACTTTATCCAATTGCGTTCGCAACGGATCACATAATCTTGCCGGCAACATCGTCCGTCTATCCTTACTACCTTTGCCATCTCGCACCACTATTTCATTACATTCAAAATCAACATCTTTAACCCGCAACCGAACACACTCCATCAAACGCATCCCCGTCCCATACAACAAATTCGCCATCAGCCACTCGCGCCCATCCAGACGCGCCAACAAACGAATCACCTCCGCTACCGACAACACTACTGGCAAACGAGACGGTTGCTTTGCACGCACCACGTTTTCCATCCACGGCAACTGTAAATGCAACACTTCCCGGTATAAAAAAAGCAGAGCCGATAAGGCCTGATTTTGAGTGCTGGGTGCTACATGACCCTGCACCGCCAAGTGCGTTAAAAATACCTCCACCTCTGGCCCGCCCATATCGGAAGGATGCCGCTTTCCGTTATAAATAATGAACCGTTTGATCCAGCCTAGGTAAGCCTCTTCGGTTCTCAAACTGTAATGCTTAACCCGACAACGCCCCCTCACAAGTTCTAACAACCGTGATTTCGTAGGCTCACGCCCTGAAGCCATCGGCTTAATGGCTACAATTTTTACGGGGTCGTTTTTACCGGTCGATTTGGGTGGATAATTCATATCAAGGCCTAATTGGTGTGTAACACCAATGATTCAGCTTTCGCCCATTTTCGTCTGTCAGGGGATATGGGTAATGCTTGTAGGAAAAGCTTGATACCGGACTTGGATCAGCGATAATTAACGATTACCCCACTTTGGGGGTCGATTAGTTGTTAGCCCTTGAGGATTCGACATATGAATGCTTTCACACAAATGGTTTATGTCATAGGCCGTGTTACCCCAACAAGTGTGGAT
>JAYSXB010000331.1:0-6464 GCA_043717775.1 Arenimonas sp. | reverse complement strand
TTTATCGGAATTATGCAGCCTGCATTGGCGTGATTTGGATCTGGCTGATGGCTTGGTACGCGTACTCGGCAAGGGCTCGAAGGTACGTATTGTGCCAGTGGGGAAATTTGCTCGCGAAGCACTCGAAAACTGGCGTACGGAATCCTCCGGAAAATTGGATGCGCCGGTTTTTCCGGGACGAAACGGCAACATTACACCGCGTGCCATACAACTTCGAATCAAGCAGCTGGCCACTAGCCAAGGTCTTTTCAAAAATGTCTATCCACATTTAATGCGCCACAGTTTTGCCAGTCATGTGCTGGAATCTTCCGGCGATTTGCGTGGTGTACAGGAATTATTAGGTCACTCCGATATTGCGACCACGCAAATTTATACGCATCTAAATTATCAGCATCTGGCAAAAGTATATGACGCTGCGCATCCGCGTGCGCGCCGAAAAACGAGCGATACTCAAAAGTGATCAATAGAAAATGAAACCCACCGATATTATTTTTCATCGAGCATCGCATGTGCTTGAAGTCGCCTTTGAAAATGGCGAACGCTACAAACTACCTTGCGAATATTTGCGGGTGGAATCGCCTTCGGCTGAAGTTCAGGGCCATGGGCCTGGACAACGCATTCTTGTGCCCGGCAAAAAGCATGTAAACATTAATACCATCGAGCCGGTCGGTAACTATGCCGTGCAATTGCATTTCGACGATGGCCATAACACCGGTATTTTTAGTTGGTCCTTGCTGCGAGAACTAGGCCAAAGCTTTGATACCCGTTGGGCGGCCTATCAAGCGGCACTGGATGAGCACGGCCTTAGCAGAGAACCCTAGACTCGTGGGAGCGGCGTAAGCCGCGAATAATGCCAAACTCTGCCGCATTCCCCAGCAATTCGCGGCTTACGTCGCTCCCACGACAGTTTCCTCAGGTTCACTACATTACAGGCCGCCAGTCCTTAAATACGCCATAATATGCCCATGAACCAAGACCCCAAAAATCAAGCAACACCAGACCCTGACACTACCCATTTCGGTTTCCGTGATGTGCCGGTGGGCGACAAGCAAAAACTGGTCGGCGAGGTGTTTTCCTCGGTCGCTGGCAAATACGATTTGATGAATGATTTGATGAGTCTGGGCGTGCATCGAATATGGAAGCGCTATTTTGTTGGCACCTCTGGCGTGAAGCGCGGTGACCGCATTCTGGATTTGGCCGGCGGCACTGGCGATATTGCAATGCTCTTGCATGAACGCGTGGGCGATACTGGCGAGGTGATTATTGGCGATATCAATGCTGCCATGCTCAGTGTCGGTCGCGATCGTTTGAATGACAAAGGGCTGGTACGCGGTTTGCAATATGTGCAACTCAATGCCGAGAGCCTGCCCTTTCCCGACAAGAGTTTCGACATTGTGACCATTGCTTTTGGTCTGCGAAATGTTACCGATAAAGCCAAAGCCTTGCGTGATATGCACCGGGTTTTAAAAATCGGTGGTCGTGTCTTGGTATTGGAATTTTCGCAAGTGAAACCGGAATGGTTTCGTCCGATTTACGATTTTCATTCTTTCAAAATTTTACCGAAGTTGGGCAAATTATTTGCCAACGATTCCGATAGCTATCAATATCTGGCTGAATCGATTCGCAAGCATCCCAATCAGGAAAGTCTGCAAGCCATGATGAGCGAGGCCGGTTTTGCCCGCTGCAGTCATCGTAATTTGAGCGGCGGGATTGTCGCTATTCATAGTGGCTATCGTATTTAAAGAACATCACTTTACTCGAAGGAATGTCATGCGTTTATTTGCCGTGTTATTACTCATAGCGATTGCACCTGCGATCGCAGCAAAAACCGTTTCAAAAACCGATGATCGCCGCAATGACGAACATAGTTATGCCGAACCGACGAAAGTAGTGGTGAAAGATATTGCGCTCGATCTGACGGTGGATTTCGATAAAAAAATTATCAGTGGCAGTGCCAACCTCAGCTTGAGCTGGCTTAAACCAAGCTATAAACAGCTGGTGCTGGATACGCGTGATCTGACTATCGAAAAAATCGAAGGCACCACCGGTCGCATGGCTTGGCAACCGCTGAAATACAGTATGGCGGCGCGCGATGATATTTTCGGCAGCAAGCTAACCATTGAAATGCCGAAAGCGCATAGCAATGTCCGCATTACTTATTCGACCTCGCCACAGGCTTCCGGTCTGCAATGGCTGGACGCGCCCTTAACGGCAGGCAAGAAGCAACCGTTTATGTTCAGTCAATCGCAGGCCATTCACGCACGCTCGTGGGTGCCGCTCCAAGACACGCCTGGCGTGCGTTTCACCTATTCGGCACATATCAAAACAGCAAAAAACGCGATGGCTTTGATGTCGGCAAATAATGCTCCCGATGCCCTGCGCGATGGCGATTATGCTTTCCGCATGCAGCAGCCAATTTCTTCTTATTTGCTGGCAATTGCCGCCGGTGATTTGGTTTTCGAGCCGATTTCTAAACGCGCTGGTGTTTGGGCCGAACCTTCAGTCGTTAAAAAAGCTGCTTGGGAATTTGCCGATACCGAAAAAATGATTGCCGCGGCTGAAAAACTTTACGGGCCTTATCGCTGGGAGCGCTACGACATTCTGGTATTGCCCGCATCGTTTCCGTTTGGCGGCATGGAAAACCCACGGCTTACTTTTGCAACGCCCACGGTGATCGTTGGCGACCGCTCACAAACCAGTTTGATTGCACATGAACTCGCACATTCCTGGTCTGGTAATTTAGTAACCAATGCCAGCTGGAAAGATATGTGGTTGAACGAAGGTTTCACCACCTATGTACAAGGCCGTATTGTTGAAGCGGTGTATGGTAAAGACCTGGCTGATATGGAAGACGTGATCGGCGAGTTTGATGCTAAAAACGAAGTAAAAACCTTGGCGCCGAATATGCAATTACTGGCTTTGGCTGCCATGCCTGGCACCGATCCCGATGAAGCGCTGACCGATATTGCCTATGAAAAGGGTCAATGGTTTTTGACTTTTCTCGAACAGCGTTATGGCCGCGAACTTTTTGATCCGTTCCTGCGCTCATGGTTTGATGAGCATGCATTCAAGGCTGCCACGACGACTGATTTTGTCGAGTTTTACAAAAAGCGTTTGCCCAATAAAAAACCTGGCGCGGTGAGTGATAAAGAATTCATGACGTGGTTGTATGAGCCCGGAATTCCCAGCTTTGCGAAAGCCACGGTATCGCCGCGTTTTCAAGCTGTCGATGCTGCACGTGAAACTTGGTTGGCCGGAAAATTAATCGCGAAAAAAATTCCTGCACAAAAATGGAGCACGCAGGAATGGACGCACTTTCTGGATAATTTGCCGAAGACCTTGCCAGTCACAAAGCTGAAAGAGCTCGATTCTGCGTTTAAATTAACAGGTACACCCAATGGTGAAATCGCCATGCGCTGGTATCCGATAACTATTCGCAGTGGCTATGAGAAGGCGCGTCCGGCGATTGCTGCGTTCCTGCAAAAAGTTGGTCGTCGTAAATTAATCATGCCGAGCTATACCGCATTGACCGAAACCAAAGACGGCTTGACCTTTGCCAAAACCGTGTTCGCCAGCGCAAGGCCGGGCTATCATCCGATCACCATTGGCACGGTAGAGAGTTTGCTCGGTAAAGCCAAGCCATAATCGGCCGATGAAAGCAAAACACGCTCGTCGTATCGCATGGGCTGCCGGCATTGGTTTGTCGGTAGCAACGGTGAGCACGGCTCTTTTGATGCCGGAACAATTCCTGCAAGCCGAGTTCGCTCGCCTGCGTTGGTTGGCGGGCGCCGATGTACAAAGCAAAATTATTGCCAATGACCCCGATTATAAATGGGTCTATTTGCAGGTCGGTTTTTCAGATGAAAATAGCGCGCAAAAGCCGCTGGTTTTTTTGGTGCATGGTTATACCGGCAGTAAAGAAAACTGGCTGCCGGTCATGCGCGAGCTCGGTAAAAAATACCGTGTGGTGGCGCCCGATTTGCCGGGCTGGGGTGAAACTACACGATTGGAAAATGCCGACTATGGTGTGATTGCACAAAGCGAACGCTTGGCAAGATTTATTGAATCGTTCAATGACACTCCCAGCATTTTAGTGGGTCATTCCATGGGCGGGCATATTGCGGGACTGCTGGCGGCAAAAAAACCGGAGCTGGTTTCAAAACTAGTCTTGATGTCGTCCGCTGGTGTGGAGTTCGAGCAAAACGATTTCGCCCGTTCGGTCTTGAAAGGCGGCAACCCGTTTGAAGTAAAAACCCGTGAGCAGTTTCATGCACAAATGAAATTGGTGTTTAGTGATGCCCCACCTTTTGTGCCGTGGCCGTTCGATGAAGCCATGGTGCAGCGACGTCGTAAAGACGCTGCCTTCGAGGCTAAGGTACTCGACAGCATTGGTCGCGGTGATGAAGTGATTGCCCTGCAATCGGAACTCGGAAAAATTCGTGCACCGACCTTATTGCTATGGTGCAAACAGGATCGTGTGATCGACGTTAGCTCGGTGCCGATTTTTCTGGCCGGTATTGCCGGCTCGCAAGCGCTTATTCTTGAAGGCTGCGGCCATATGCCAATGATGGCGAAACCGAAAGAAGTGGCAGAGGGTATCGAGAAATTTTTGACAGTAGCCCGTGTCATAGCTCCATCTGACTCGGCAGAACCTGCACAAATAATCACTGAAAAATGATCTTTCAGTATAAAAATCTAAAACTGAAATTCCAAAACTAAAAATACATCGTCTTTCCCGCGCAGGCGGGCATCCAAGGGCGTTGTTTTGTTGTATGAAGTCACTGGGTCCCCGACAAGAACCTTCGGGGATGACCGTATATTAACCGACACAGGGACCGACGCACCGGGTGATAAGTTGAGTGCAATGTTCATAGGCAAGCTGCTTGATTACGTTTTAGGTTTCTGCCGGTAGAGCAAGTAATCTCTCGCTGCGCCACACCCTGATAACTTTTATTGAATTTGTGTCTCGCCGGTAAACCACGCGAAATGGCTTATGTATTATTTCCCTGATATGTTCAAGCTCGAATTCGGGTACGACCCTTCCGATGTCTGGATGCTTTAATAATACTTCTAGGTGCTTAATTATGGCTCTGGAAAATTTAATGCCAATATCTGGAACACCTTGGTTGTTGTAATAACTAATAATATTTTCTAGGTCATTAAAGGCTGATTTTGAAACGCTGATTTTCATTTATTTAATGCCTAAACCTTTTTTTACCTCAGCTAGGCTCATGGTATTACTTTGTTTAATGTCCATAAGCCCTTGGGCAATCGCCTTCACAAACGCGAGTTCTTCGCGATTTTTTTCATAAGCTTCCAGGTCTTGCACAACCGCAATTCCCCGTCCGCGACTGGTCAGCAAAATGGGTCTATGAGTTTCTTTTGCCCGATTTACAACCTTGCCAGGATTAATTTTAAGGTCGGTGAGCGGGATTACGTCTTCGGAGAACTTAGTCTGCATGGCGGCCACCTCTAAAATCTAATGGTCGTTATTTAGCACCTGTTAACGGCACCTGTCAATAGACCTTATAATTGAAATTATTGATCCGTGGGAGCGTCCGTTAGGCGCGAAAAATTACACCGAATCTGTATCGCCGAGAGTTCTCCACGCGTGTGACGAGAATTCCGCAGGTTTTCCCAGGTGAGATGAAGCCATCACCCGGGCTACATTATTTCGTTACACTTGCTCGCGATGCATCACGGGCTTTCTTGAAGGCATTGCCTTCGCGGTAATTGGGCCATTTGTCACTATTAGCGAGAGTTTTACCCAGTAGTTGCAGTGCATTTAAATCTTGCACAACACCGCGTAAATCCCAGTTCGGGTCGAAATTATCAGCGGCCTTGTGGTAGTGCACGCCATTGTAATCATCGACAATCGACTGTCCAAATTCGGCACCTTTTTCAAGATTATCGATGCCGCCTTTCGCATATATCGCAGGCACACCCGCTTTGGCGAAGCTGAAATGATCGGAGCGAAAAAACATACCTTTTTCCGGGGCGCTTTCTTGTTTTAATACGCGCTTTTGTGCCGCAGCAATCGGTGCGAGCCAATCATCGAGTTCCGAATTTCCCAAGCCAATCACGGTTAAATCTTTGGCTGGGCCAACCATGGTCATGGCATCAAGGTTAATCACGGCAACGGTTTTTGCCAATGGAATTACCGGATGCGCGGCGTAATATTTCGAGCCGAGCAAACCAGATTCTTCTAGCGTGACAAACAAGAACACCATCGAGCGATCGGCAGGTTTGTTGACAGTGAATTGTTCGGCGATTTCCAGTACGCCTGCAACACCGGAAGCGTTATCGATGGCGCCGTTATAAATATTGTCGCCGGGCTCGTCAGGGTGGGTGCCTAAATGATCCCAGTGCGCGGTGTACACAATGGCTTCGTCGGGTCGGGTTTTGCCGGGCAGAATCGCCAGCACATTGCGCGATTGCCCGCGTTTGCTGCTGCTTTTTAAATC
>JAYSXB010000034.1:0-2261 GCA_043717775.1 Arenimonas sp. | reverse complement strand
TGGTATCTTTTTGTAAACGAGCGATCAATAAAGCAGGCAAGCCATCACGCAACGCAAGCCAGGCAGTCCCTTTTTTTCGGTCGGCATCGACAGCAAATTTTTCAGCCTTTTGATAAGCGGTTTTTGCTGCATCATCGCGACGGGCTTTGATGGTTTCGTTCAGGTTTTTTGCAAGGCCATCAATGACCACATCGCTTAATGCAGCTATTGCCGGATTAGTCGGTGCTGCTTTGCGTGCTGCCAATAAAGATTCCATCGCGTTATCGCCCGCAGGCGCACTCAAACGATTTTGTTTGATCTGCTTATTGGCGCTGGAAATAAATTTTGCGCCAGGAATCGTTGGGTCATAGTCGAGAGTTGTGACAACAACCGCCGCTTTAACGCCGGCAAATGGCGATGCGGTAGCAGCTGCTTCAGGCGTTGGCGGTGGTGCTGGTTCGACCGGTTTGGTTTCTACGACAACAGGCGGCGCGGGTGCCGGTGCACTGATTACCGGCACCGGGGCAGGCGCGACAACCACGGGCTTTGCCGTCGCTGGGTTCGGTTTTTCAGCGGTATAAAAATCATTTTGTTTGGCGGGTGTTTTTGCACGATTCAAGTAGGTATTTAGACCAAACGCTATCAAGCTAATGCCCGCCAGTGATAGTAAGGCGGGAACAATCCAGGCTTTGCTGCTGGAAGATTTCGGTTTTTTATCGGCCATGACCGATGTCACCACAGGAACTGCTTTCTGGCGTGGGGCTTCGGAAAGTTGATTCAGTGCGCCCAACATTTGCTGTGCATTGCGGAATCGATTTTCCGGCATTTTGGCCATGGCGCGGTCAATAAAGCCTTGCCAATGTTTTTTATCGGCCGACAAACGCGGGATCGGGTCTTGCGCGTGCATCAAGGCCAGGGCAAGCGGATCATTCGCCAAATACGGCAAACGACCGGTCACCAATTCGTAAGCCAGCACACCAACACTATATAAGTCGGCGCGACCATCAACCGCTTCGCCGCGTGCCTGTTCCGGTGCCATGTAGCCGCCACTGCCTACGGCCAAGCCTGCGGTAGTGATGCGGGTATTATCTTTTTTCGATAGCGCAATACCGAAGTCGGTCAGCAACGGGCGATCGGCATTATCAAACAACACGTTTTCGGCTTTAACATCGCGGTGCACAATGCCGCGAGCGTGCGCGTATTCCAGCGCCGACAGCAGAGCGCGCAGGACTTCAAACGTACGGGCTTCATCATTGGTGAAATCGCGCTGACCCAAATGGCCTTTGGCCAGATAAGGCAGCACGTAATACATTAAACCTTGGTGGCTACGACCCACTTCGTGAATACCCACAATGCAGGGGTGCTCAAGTTTGGCGATGGTTCTGGCTTCTTGCTCAAAGCGCTGCTTGCTGACTTCGTCGGCCAGCGCCTCGGGCGACATAACTTTAATCGCGACCTGGCGGTCGAGCGACTCCTGCACACCCAAATACACTTGAGACATGCCGCCTTTGCCAATGCGTCGCAATACGCGATAGCCGGGAATGTCCGGCATATAGCTGCTAAGTAATGCAGAGAGTTCTTCCGGTGAAAGCTCTTCTTGTTGCATAGGGCCGATGGCAGTCAAGTGTCGTGGCCCACCAGCATACTGCGCTGCGGCACTCAGGTGAATAGAAAAGTTAAGAAAAAGGAATAAAAGTTAAAATGTGAGCTAAATCACGGTTTTGAAGCGCTGCCTGCGAGACTTTTGGGCGGCTTTTTACGCACATAGACTTGCTTGCGCACTTTCGCGACCAGATCACCCTCACTATCGATTACCGCTATATCGAACCAGCGCAGGACTTTTTCGTTTCCTGCGGCAGCGTTGCGCAGTTCATCGAGCATGCTTTCCTGCAGTTTGAATTCCGCCGTTACCCGGCCACGCCCGGGTTTTACGAATTCGATTTCAGCGGCTTTGTCCCAGACCACATAGTCGCTGCCGATATTGCGGAGGATCATGATCATCCAGAACGGATCGGTCATGGCAAACAGGCTGCCACCAAAATGGGTGCCGACATAATTTTTGTTATACCAGTGACTTTTTAGTTCTACTTTGACATAGCGAAAATCATCATTGAATTTTGTAATGCGAATACCGCTGAAAAGGAACGGAAACCAGATGTTCATGAACCAGCGCAGACGGGAAGCTTTCATAGGGTTTTATCGGAGAGAAAATTTCAAAAAATCGGGTGTAGTGTGTAGGAGCGTCCTTTAGGCGCGACAGGTCTTTCAAAATCTGTCGCGCC
>JAYSXB010000330.1:0-6468 GCA_043717775.1 Arenimonas sp. | reverse complement strand
AACTCGCTCCTACATTCGGCATTATCGAGGGCCTTTCGCGAGTAGAACTCGCTCCTACGTTTGGCATTATCGAGGGCCTATCGCGAGTAGAACTCGCTCCTACATTGATGATAACGAACTTCTTAAAAGCTATTCAGCAACTACCCCATCATTCAAGCCATCAATCTTGTCATGATAGTGAACATGCGTATGCTGTTGCGCCAAGCCAGGTTTGAAACCTTGCTCGCTAAGTTTTTGCCAGCTTTGCTCAAGTAAATAAACTTTCAATGCGCCTAGATCGGTAGCTGCGATCCATACGCGTAGTTGCAGTTCAACATGGCTATCGGCCAATAAGGCTACAACTACTTCGGCAGGCGGTTCGGATAATATCTGTGCATGATTTTCAGCGATATTGAGCAGTATTTTTCTGGCGGCTGCCATATCGTCGCTGTAACTGATTTTTATTGACACATCCAGACGGCGAATACCGCGCACTGTGAAATTAATAATCGGTGCAGCGGTAATCTGGCTATTGGGTAAAATAATTTGTCGATTGTCTTGTGTGTGTAAATGCGTTTGAAAAATACGAACACTATCGACAATGCCTTCAATACCCGCAACCTGGACATAATTGCCGCTATGAAAAGGTCGCAGCACAATCAACATAACGCCAGAGGCAATATTGGACAGTGAGTCTTTCATTGCCAGGCCAATGGCCAGGCCGCCGGCACCTAATACTGCCAGTAAAGACGTTGTAGGTACGCCAGCAAAATCCAGTGCCGCAATACAAGCCACGATTATACAAATGGCATACACCAGGTTACGCAAAAAACTCCGCAAAATAATTTCGACATCAAAACGTTGTAGTACTCGGTCCAATGCGCGGGCCACCCAGCTCGCTAACCAAATGCCGATCACGGCAATGGCAATAGCTATAAGGCCACGCACGAGCCATTCATGCTTCACTAGTTCCGCCAACACTGCCTCGAAAGCTTTCATGAAATCAAGATGCCTTTAACTTGGCAAGTCTTAACCAAGTATCGACTACCGTATCGGGATTCAGCGATACCGATTCAATTCCTTGTTGCATTAACCAGTCGGCCAAGTCCGGATGGTCGCTCGGGCCTTGTCCGCAAATACCGATATATTTGCCTTTGGCGCGCGCGGCACTAATGGCCATCGATAATAATTTTTTGACGGCGAGATTTCGTTCGTCAAATAGATGCGCAACGATGGCCGAGTCACGATCCAAACCTAAAGTTAATTGCGTTAGATCATTCGAACCAATCGAGAAGCCATCGAAAATCTCCAGAAATTCATCGGCGAGCAGGGCGTTCGATGGCAGTTCGCACATCATGATGATTTTTAAACCCGGCTCTTCACCAATATGATCGCCACGACGCAAGCCATTTTTTGCCAGTACTTCGATGACTTTTTCGCCTTCTTCGAGTGTGCGTACGAACGGAATCATCACCCAGGCATTACTCAGGCCCATGGTGTCGCGCACGCGTTTGAAAGCTTCGCATTCCATCGCAAAACATTCGGCAAAACTGGGATCTACGTAACGCGCTGCGCCACGGAAACCGATCATGGGGTTTTCTTCGTGTGGCTCGTAATTTTTACCGCCGATTAAATTGGCATATTCGTTCGATTTAAAATCCGATAAACGTACGATGACCGGGTTCGGCGCGAACGCTGCGGTAATAGTGGCAATACCTTCGGCTAAACGATCAACATAGAACGAGCGCGGGCTGTCGTAACCGGCCATTTTTTCTTTAATCCGTGCCTTGGTGGCAGCGTCTTGCTTATCAAACTCTAACAAGGCTTTTGGATGCACACCAATATGACTATTGATGATCATTTCCAGGCGCGCCAAGCCGACACCGGCATTAGGCAACATGGCGAAATCGAATGCGCGCTCCGGATTGGCGACATTCATCATGATTTTCATCGGGGCAGGTGGCATCTGCGCCAGATCGGTCGTGATGCGTTCAAACGCCAAGGCCTTGTCATAAATAAAACCGGTATCGCCTTGCGCGCAGGAAACCGTAATGACTTGACCGTCTTGAATGGAATCAAGTGCATTCGATGTGCCGACCACCGCCGGTACGCCGAGCTCACGCGCAATGATGGCCGCATGACAAGTTCTGCCGCCACGATTGGTCACGATGGCAGCAGCACGTTTCATTACCGGTTCCCAATCAGGATCTGTCATGTCGGCTACTAAAACATCACCCGGCTGCACACGATTCATATCGGCCAGTGAACGCACGACGCGAGCAATGCCGGAACCAATCTTGTTGCCAATGGCGCGACCTTCGCAAATTACTTTGCCGCTTTCGTTTAATAGATAGCGTTCAATTTGCGTGGCTTTGGCGCGTGACTTAACTGTTTCAGGACGCGCTTGCACGATATAGAGTTTGCCGGTGTTGCCGTCTTTGGCCCATTCGATATCCATCGGACGGCCATAATGATTTTCGATAGTGAGCGATTGCCGTGACAGTTCTTCAACATCGGCATCGCTAATCGAAAACCGTGTTTGTAATTCAATCGGCGTCGGTTCAGTGCGAACGCGTTCGCCGGGCGCATCGGAATACACCATGCGAATTTGTTTTGAACCCAAATTGCGGCGAAGAATTGCAGGTTTTCCGGCATTCAAACTTGGCTTATAGGCATAAAACTCGTCGGGATTGACCGCGCCTTGTACAACCATTTCACCCAGACCATAGCTTGAAGTGACAAACACCACATCGCGAAACCCAGATTCGGTGTCGAGTGTAAACAGAACACCCGAAGCACCAATATCGGAACGGATCATCAACTGCACACCGGCTGATAAAAATACATCTTCATGTTTGAAGCCGTGATGCACGCGATAAGCGATGGCGCGATCGTTATACAAGGATGCGAAAACTTCTTTTACTTTGGCAACGACATCGTCTTCGCCGGTCACATTCAGAAAGGTTTCTTGCTGCCCGGCGAAGGACGCATCGGGTAAATCTTCTGCAGTCGCTGAGGAACGTACTGCAACCGAAATTTCTTTCGCGCCTGCCTCGCTGCACATGGTTTGGTAGGCGCCGCGAATGGCGGCATCGAGTGCGGGCTGTAGCGGGGCGTTCATTACCCAGCTACGAATCTCTGCGCCGGCCTTCACAAGCTCATTCACATTTTCGACATCTAATTGAGCCAGTCGCTCTTGCATGCGTTCGGTCAATTTATTGACCGTAATAAATTCACGATAAGCATCGGCGGTGGTCGCAAAGCCACCCGGCACCGAGACGCCTAACTGACTTAGATTTCCGATCATTTCGCCAAGCGAGGAATTTTTCCCGCCAACCTGGGCTAAATCGGATAAACGTAGTGCATGCAGCCAAAGGACATAAGCGCTCAAGTGAGACTCCAAAGAGGTGGGCAGCGAAGCGGCTATTATCCCGCGCCAAGCCACGCAAGCCAAATCTATTTCACTCAGGCAGAATAAGCTGACCACATCACTATGAGTTTTCGCTATGTCAAGACCGGTATTTTTCGTCTCCGACGGCACCGGCATTACCGCCGAAACCATTGGCCATAGCTTATTAACGCAGTTTTCCGGGGTGGAATTTCAAACGCGTCGAATTGCTTTTGTCGATAATGCCGATAAAGCGCGAGAGGCCGCAGATCAAATTCGCGCAGTTGGCCTTGATACGGGAAAGAAACCGATCGTGGTCAATACCGTGATCGATAGCCAATTAAGCGCGATTTTGGCCGAAAGCGATGCGTTTATGATGGATGTATTCGCGCCTTTTATCGCGCCATTAGAGCAAGAGCTCCAAACCCAGCGGCTACCGCGCGTGAATCAAGCGCATGGCATGGTGGATTTTGCCGCGTATGAGGCGCGCATCAATGCCACTAATTACGCCCTGACCCATGACGACGGTATTGACCTGGATTATGGCGAAGCTGATTTAATTTTAGTCGGCGTCTCGCGCTCGGGAAAAACGCCCACTTGCCTTTATTTGGCGCTGCACTATGGCGTAAAAGCCGCGAATTATCCGCTGACTGAAGAAGATTTGGAAAACGACGAAATGCCCAAGCGCTTGCAGGCGCATAAACGTAAATTATTTGGCCTAACGATTGATCCGGTTCGGCTTCAACAAATTCGTACCGAGCGCAAACCCAATTCACGCTACGCCACTATTGAACAATGCAAGAAAGAAGTGGCGATTGCCGAAGCCTTATTCAAAAACCAGCAACTGCCACATCTCAGTACAACGCATACTTCGATTGAAGAAATAGCCAGCAAAATATTGGCGCAGTTTGGTATCCAGAAGCATATGTATTAATCGTAGGGTGGATCCCACCGTTCTTTGGTGGTATCCACCAAACCAAACAAAGTCGCAATGTATGGTGGAATGGTGGAGTCGCCAAGAGCGGGCGGTTCCACCCTACGAGGTGTCAACACCGTTTTACATGCAATAAAATTACCTTGCATGTGGTGCAAAACCTTTAGATAAAAACTCTTTTCTCGGCACTACCCTAAGCTTTTCACTTCTATTCTCCGTGAACCGTTTTTTGATTTGTGTTTTTGATCAGCAGTGCTAGCATCTATGCATGTCACGCTTTATTCGCCCCATGGCTTTACCCCGAATCAGCCGCCTTAGCTGGTTGATGGGCCTCTATGGCGAGAATTACGAGCGCGCAGAAAGTTTGTTCAATACCTCGGCATTAAAAGCGGGCCGCTATCAATCGCAAGGTCATGATGGCTTGGCCTTATTGCTTGATGTGATTGAAGTGCATGCTTACACCCTGGAGCTTAAACTTAGCTACAACATGCTCGACCCCGTGTCGGGGCAAACAGATCCATCGGCTTTTATTCGTGTTTATCAAGATACCGAGCAATGTGAAGTGACGCATTGTTATGTCGGGCGTCAATGGCAAGATGTATTAGGTTTGCGACCTTCGACCAAAGTCTTGGTTGGCCATCGCTTGCGCATGAATAGTTTTCTTAATAAGTGGCTCGACTATCTGGATATCCAGGGCCATGCGCCACATACCTTATTACCAGCGACAGAAAATTTAATGATGACAAATACTTGACGCGGTGCGGAGCGATCATTACAATTCCGCTTCTCCATTTATGGGGCTATAGCTCAGCTGGTAGAGCACTTGCATGGCATGCAAGGGGTCAACGGTTCGATTCCGTTTAGCTCCACCAGTGTGGTTAGTATTTGTAAGACCCGTTTTACGTGTCCCCATCGTCTAGAGGCCTAGGACACATCCCTTTCACGGATGCGACCGGGGTTCGAATCCCCGTGGGGACGCCACTTAATTAGTGGCGATTCGACTAAACCCAGCCTTGGCTGGGTTTTTTTATGGATGCAATTCACTCTAGGTTGGGTTTTTTTATGGCTTCATAAAATATCATGGGGTCAGTCATCTTGGATTTTATGCATGAGCTTAAGTTTCAACATTGTGGAATGGGCGGCCTACGCCCCGGGATTACACGATCACGCCGCTTGGTTAGCGTGGTCGGTAGAAAGCTATCTGCCTAAAGGTAATGATGTTCCGGCTTTGTCTGAAATGCCCGCCATGCAACGCCGACGATTAGAGCGAGTAGGGCGCACGGCTTTGCAGGTTGCCTATTGGTGCCAATCGGCTGAAGTGGCCGATATTCCGCTGGTGTTTGCGAGTCGTCATGGCGATATTCAGCGCACTTACGAAATGCTTGAGGCACTGGCGCGAAATGAAGCCTTGTCGCCCACGCATTTCGGTCTATCGATTCATAACGCTATCGTGGCGCAGTACTCGATTGCCAGAAATTTAAAGCAGAATTATTTAGCGGTTGCTGCCGGAAAATCTACCGCTGAGGCGGCGGTAATCGAAGCGCTGGGGCTTTTACATGACGGCGCCGAAGAAGTGATGATAGTCATGTATGACGGCCTATTACCGGATTCTTATCAGACATTTCAAGATGAAAATTGCGCCGACTACGCTTGGGCTTGGCGCGTGAAGAAGGCAAATGATGATTCACCGTCATTTTCTCTGGCGGTATTGAAAATGGATGAGCAAAAAACAGAACCACCATCGGATTTGCCACATGGTCTGGATGTGATGCGCTTCATACTTTCAAACGAAGCGAGTTTGCATTTCAATGATGGCTCGCGACAATGGTGCTGGCAGCGCCATGCTTAGACGCATCAATTATCATTGGCGTCGATTAGCAACCGGCAGTGCTTTTTCATTATTTGGTATTGGCGGAGCGCTACTCTGGCTTGTGGTGTTTCCGGCGCTATATGTATTTGTCCGTAACAAGGAAAAACGCGGGTATTTAGCCAGACGGGTAGTGCATTACGCATTCGCATTATTTATTGGATACATGCACCGAATCGGTATTCTGACTTATGAAATTAGGGGCCTAGTGAGCTTACAGCGCCCGGGCTTGTTAATTCTTGCAAACCATCCAACCTTGATTGATATCGTTTTCCTGATTTCTCTCTTGAAAAATGCCGA
>JAYSXB010000329.1:0-6484 GCA_043717775.1 Arenimonas sp. | reverse complement strand
GATGCACGTCATGCGGAAATTTCAGGCCGGAGTTTTCAATCAAGTGCGCTTTATCAATTTGATCGACACGTTTGATGTCAGTAAAAGCGGCTCCGGTTTTTATCGATAGCTTAAAGCCCGGGTGGTCACTCGAAAAATCATGAATATCATTCAAGGCAATGCCGGGGTTATTGGCTTTATAAGTTTTTAGATCGCTGTGGCAATCGACACAAAGCGCAGGATTACTGCGAGCAATCGTCAGGCTGTCTTTATGTTCAAGATGGCAGCTCGCACATCGGGTTTTACCGAATAGATTGGTTTGCATGGTTTTATTGGCGACATGATCGCCAATGTTTTTGTGGCAAGTGGTACAAGCACTATCTTCCACTTGGACAAACGGTTTGGTATGGCATTGCTGGCAGTCCTTGGCGAATGCCTGATGACCGGCCGAAATAGGGCCCGGATTCCAGGATTCGTCCAAGGCAATAGGGAAATTACCGCCTGTTGATATCAATTCCGGTTGGGTGGCATGAAGTATCGGCAATATTAAAAACGCCAGCGTAATCAATGCGGCCAAGCTCAAGGCAATCGCACGCTTTGACAAGCCCGCCTGAGTAAGACTGGTGCGCGAATGCTTCTTTAATTGAGCCTTGTCATCGGACAAGGGCGAAACCAGCTCATAGCTGAGCACAAGATCATGCTCATTATTTTTTTCTTCGACAATAAATTGATACGGGCCAATCAAAATACGACTGCCGTTGCGCAATGCCTCACGCTTTCTAAATTCGCCATTGAAATTCAATAGTTCATTGGCGCTTTCCAGATAAAGCTTGCCATCATCGGCATATTGAATTGTTGCGTGATGCAGATTAATCCGGGGGTCGGGCAAGTGCACAATACAATTTGCGCCACGACCAATGCGTAAACTATCGCCTGCGATTTCGCGCGCTTCGTCAATGGCTTCGCCACGGCTATTGCGAGTTATCTTGATTAGCTGGCAATAAATCATGCTGTTGGCTACCAGTAAAAAAACACGGAGACGATATGTGCAATCAGTGCCGCTAATAATGCAATGGAGAGCGGCACATGAAAATACAGCCAGACTTCCAGGCGTGCGCGGAACATAACGTCTTCGCGCGCGCGGTTAACCAATGTTTGCTTGCTCAGCATCTGGAAATATAATTCCCGATTGGTTTTGGCATGCTCGTCTTTGAGAGTTGCGCCGACATTCTGAATGACCAGTAGTGCCGATGCCGTCGGGCAATTTTTTTGACGGCCGCTGAGTTGCTGAAAAAAACCGCCACCAATACGTGTTTGTTGGCTGGCGTTCAACACCGCACGATTGATTTCGTCAGGGAGTTGTAGTGCTATTTTGCGCGCTTCCTGATCCAGATCGGCAATTTTCAGGAATAAGCTATCGAGCGTATCTTCGCCCATTTTTTCGGTCATCATCCGGGGAAAGCGCAGATAGGCATACACGCCATAAAAGCCGCTAAAAATGACCAGCAGCATTAATACATACGCCAGGCTGTGAATATTCCAGCCAATTTCAAAGCCGGCGTGCAGAGTTACCAGGATTATCAGCAGTACGCCCAAATAGACATGCGCCGATAGCCAAGACTTCAAGTCAATGGCAGATGCCTGGTATTGACGTTTTCGAATGCCAAACCACAACAGGAAAAAGATAATGGCAGCGCCAATACTGCCCAAGGTATAGCCCAGCCAAGTGCCGCCATAATGCCCAACTGCGGGTCTTGAAAGCGCATAGGCAAGCACAGCCAACGCAGCCAGAAGCGCGCTAATCTTGAGATAGCGATAAGCCTTATATTCGAGAAACGTGCTGCGTTGCATTCCCCAATGCCCCAGTGTTCAAGTCGAACGATTTAACTGTGACGAAGGTAACATTAAAGGCGGTTCGGCGTAAGGCGCCCAAGCCTGATATCTTTCAGGCCTGCGCGGTTGTGTGCATGCCAAGCGGGAGCGGCTGCCGAAAATTAGGTGGGACCAGTGCAGTGGTAGTGTATGACGGCTTACGGTGTGGGTATGCATGATAATACGTACGGGTTTAAGCCTAATATCCGGCCATGCATCAAAGCGTCGTATTAATCATGCAGCCATGGTTGTGATTTTTTAGTGCGTCAGGCGGCCTGAATTCGATAGGTAGAAATATGCACGTCATCCAGACAGAACGCTTAAGTTTGCGTTGGTTAACAGAGGCCGACGCCGAATTTATTCTCGATCTTCTTAACCAACCCTCATGGCTGGAGTTTATCGGTGATCGTGGGGTTCGCAATTTGGACGATGCCTGTGCCTATATAAATAACGGGCCCTTGGCGATGATCAAACGGCATGGCTTTGGCTTGTATCTGACCGAAATAAAATCAAGCAAGACTCCAATTGGCCTGTGCGGTTTGCTGAAGCGTGAAACCTTGGATGATGTCGATATTGGCTTTGCATTTCATCCAGATTTTTGGGGCAAGGGTTACGCGAAGGAAGCGGCCTCGGCCTGTGTTGATTATGCTCGCGGCCCATTGATGTTGGATCGCCTGGTTGCCATCACCTTGGCGACCAATCAAGCGTCCATTGCATTGCTGAAAGTGATTGGCATGCAGTATGAAAAAGAAATAAGCTTGGGCGATAGTGATGAAGTATTGCAGCTGTACGATATAAAGTTTAACCCTTAGGAGCGCTCACGAGCGCGAAAGGCCTGCGACGCGAATAAATAATTCGTCATCCAAGCTCTCAACACTATGACGCCTATTTTATTGACACCGCAGATTTAAGATCTATCGCGCTTGTGAGCGCTCCTACGCAATTTTATATACCATTTAAACGGCCTTTGGATTTGAACGAGAAACCCATGCTCACACGCGACATCCATACTTTTTTCACTTTCGCAAAAACATGCGAACCACTGGCTCCCGCTTGCGCTAAAGCGGTTTATTTGGTGACCCCCGAAGGATTTTCGCTGGCAACACAATCAGCGCAAGACAATGTGTATATGGATTTAAAAAAATCGGTACAGACCGATTTGGCATTGGTGCAACATCGAAATCTTGCGCATGCCATATCTAGATTCACAACGGCTATCGCCTTTCCGGGTCGTGCCGAAACGCCCGATGCCGTGTTTCCCAATAATGTATTTGCCACTGCAGAAAATAAAATCATTCTCGGGCACATGAAGCATCCGATAAGACAAGCCGAGGCAGAACGCCACGACGTCCTTGGGTTTTTTCAGCAGATATTAGATTATGAATTAATCGATTTACGAAAGCAGCCCGGCATTTGCGAATTGACCGGTTCCCTGATTATTGATCGAGCACGCAATATTGCTTATTGCGGTTTAAGCGAGCGTTGCGATGAAGTCGGTGCCCGAGCCATGTGTGATGCCTTCGGATTAAAGGCCTGCCTGATGTTCGATTTGGCGCCCGGCGAGTATCACACCAATGTCGTACTCACAATTTTGGCGAGTCGTGGAGTCATCATCGCACCTGGTGGTTTTGCCGATGAGCAGGTGGTCAGATCAATTACCGAATTTTATGCACCGAATGCCGTGGTGTTATCGAGCAATGAGAAAAATGCATTCGCCGCTAACGCCATCACGCTCGGCGAAGATGCCGTCTGGATGAGCCAAGTGGCGGCTGATAATTTAAGCGTAGCCAATAAAGTGATCTTGAAACAAGCCGGTTTTAATGTGCATGCCGTGGATTTATCTGAAATAGAAAAGGCCGGTGGCTCGCTAAGATGCTGTGTTGGCGAGATTTTTTGAGCCTTATTGACTGAACAAAGCCATCATCAATGGCTAGCTTATCGATCGCTAATAGGCCAAATTCAGATAGGATTCACCCCTAGAGCACCAAACTGCACCCTAACTAATTGGCCAAGTCGGCCTGAGCCTTTAAACTATCGCCATGAAACGCGTCCTTGCCGCCATTGCCATCTTGCTTGCCGCTTTTATCGCGGCGCCGGTCTCGGCTGAGCAACGTAAAGCCAATGATAGTGGCAATAACGAAGCCCCACGCGTGGAAGCCAAGTCGAGTTTGACCGACTCGGTGCGACGTGTGGAGCGCCAAACCGGCGGCGAAGTCTTAAGTGCAGAACCCATGCAAAGAGACGGCCGCCAAGTGAATCGCGTCAAAGTATTGACCAACGATGGTCGTGTGCGTGTCATGCAGGTTGATCCGCAGCAAAATCGTAGCAAGAAACCCGAACCCGCTCCTCGTAGTCAAAACCCTACGGATAAGGACGGCGGTGACCCCGATCAGATTTAACCCGGCCTGAGACGGCCGGATCCCGTCACAGGAGACGCACATGCGCATATTGCTGGTTGAAGATGAAGCACCACTTCGTGAAACTTTGGCTGCCCGCTTAAAGCGCGACGGCTTTGCGGTTGATACCGCGGCCGATGGTGAGGAAGGTTTTTATCACGGCAAAGAAGTGCCTTTCGATATTGCCGTGATTGATTTGGGCTTGCCCAAAATGTCGGGCATGGATTTGGTAAAAAAATTGCGCGAAGTCGGGCAGAAATTTCCGATTCTTATTTTGACCGCACGTTCCAGTTGGCAAGATAAAGTCGAAGGCCTGAAAGCCGGTGCCGATGACTACTTGGTCAAACCTTTCCATGTCGAAGAATTATTGGCGCGCATTAATGCCTTGCTGCGTCGTGCAGCGGGTTGGAGCAAGCCAACTCTAGATTGCGGCCCGGTGCGTTTGGATTTGTCTTCGCAAACCATTACCGTCAATGGCCTTGCGGTTGATTTGACCAGTTACGAATATAAAGTGCTGGAATATTTGATGCTCCATGCCGGCGAACTGGTTTCAAAGGCCGATTTGACCGAGCATATCTATCAACAAGATTTTGATCGTGACTCCAATGTGCTCGAAGTATTCATCGGACGCCTGCGGAAAAAACTGGATCCCGATGGCGAATTAAAACCGATCGAAACCGTTCGTGGTCGCGGTTATCGTTTTGCCATTCCACGTAGCGAATAAACACGCATGGCGTGGCGCACGCTTTCACTCAATTCACGGCAATTATTAGCGGCTAGTCTTGGACTGGTCGCTTTTTTAGGCCTGACCGGTTTCGCGCTCGACCGTGCCTTCCAGGAAACCGCGCTCAATAATTTGCAACAGCGGCTCGATAACTACGCGCGCGCCTATTTGCGTAATAGTGATTTTGATGCCCAAGGTCGTTTTAAATCGCCGGATGCATCGCCACCGGACCCTCGATTTGACCGGCCCGGTAGTGGCCTTTATGCGGTCGCGGTCGGCAAGGGCTTTCGTTGGGAATCGGCATCGACTTTAGGTCGAAGCATTCCGGCACCCAATGCTATCGCACCGGGCGATGCCTTAATCGAAGGACCGCAAGCCTATAAACAATCCGATGGTGACGAGCTTAAATTATATCGTCTGAGTCAAACCACCATTTGGGAAACCGGCTCTGGTGAAATCCAATTGACGTTTGCTATTTACGAAGACACCTCAACTCTGGACAAACAAATTGCCGTGTTCCGGCGTGCACTCTGGAATTATCTTGGCTTGGCCACCGTTTTATTATTGCTCTTGCAGACCTTGGTATTGCGTTGGAGTTTATTGCCTTTAAGACAGTTAGAAAAAGAATTGAAGCAAGTACAGAGCGGCTTAAGCCAGCGACTGACCGGTCAACATCCGCTCGAACTGGAGCCGATTGCCGACAGCTTGAATGCGTTTATTGAAAGTGAACGTAGCGGCTTGGAACAAAGCCGTAATACTTTGTCTGATTTGGCGCATAGCTTGAAAACGCCACTCGCGGTTTTGCGTGCGCGGCTGGATTCCGATGCCACGCATGAAAGTCTGCGTGGCGAAGTAAAAGCGCAAACCCAACGCATGGACGAAATTGTGTCGTATCAATTATCCCGCGCCGCCCGCAGTGGCCACGCATTATTTTCTGCGCCGATTGAAATTGAACCGCGCGCTTTGGAAATCGTACAAAGCCTGGAAAAAGTTTATAAAAATAAAGGGGTAATTTGCGAATTCGAAATGGATGAAGCATCACGTTTTTATGGCGAGCTCGGTGACCTGCAAGAATTATTGGGCAACTTATTGGAAAACGCCTTCAAGTGGGCCAATAGCAAAGTATTGCTGACGGTAAAAGTAGAGCCGGCACCGACCAATCGCAGACCGGGGGTTTCATTTTTTGTCGAAGACGACGGCCCCGGCATCGAGCCAAAAAATGTGGAGCGTATGCTGCAACGAGGTGTGCGCGGCGATGAACGCGTACAAGGCCACGGCATTGGTCTGGCAATTGTGCAAGATATCGTGCGCGCCTATCGCGGCGAATTGACTATCGGAAAATCAGAAGAACTAGAAGGCGCCGAAATTTCAATTCGGATACCGCCGGTGTTTTAACGTTGTGTGGATCCCACCGTCTTTTGGTGGTATCCACCAAGCCCAACGAAGCAGCAACGCGCGTTTATCGACTAAACCGATTGACATCATCGCAATACACGGTGGAATCGCCAAGAGC
>JAYSXB010000328.1:0-6501 GCA_043717775.1 Arenimonas sp. | reverse complement strand
AAAAAACAAAATCGGTAAAAATTTCGCATCAAACTTTGCGCACTAGTTTTGAACAAGCTGTGCATCGACAAATGATGACCGACGTTCCATATGGTGTGTTGTTATCGGGTGGTTTGGATTCCTCGCTCGTCGCCGCATGTGCGATGCGTTTTGCGCGTCAACGTGTCGAAGAAGATGACAAAACCGAAGCCTGGTGGCCACGTTTGCATTCCTTCGCCATTGGCCTTGAAGGCTCGCCGGATTTAGCTGCTGCGCACGTGGCTGCGGAAGCCATCGGCACGATTCATCACAGTTTCAAATACACCGTGGAGGAAGGTATTGATGCGATTCCTGAAGTGATTCGTCATATCGAAACCTATGACGTCACGACCATTCGTGCATCGACGCCAATGTATTTGCTCGCACGCCGAATCAAGGCGATGGGCGTGAAAATGGTTTTGTCCGGCGAAGGTTCCGACGAAATTTTCGGCGGCTATTTGTATTTCCATAAAGCGCCATCGGCATTTGAATTCCACCAGGAAACCGTTCGGAAGATTGATGCCCTGCATTTATTCGACTGCGCCCGAGCCAATAAGGCAATGGCGGCTTGGGGCGTTGAAGCCCGTGTGCCATTTCTCGATTTAGAATTTATCGAGACTGCAATGTCATTCGACGCCGCCGATAAAATGGTGAAACCCGGCGGCATGGAAAAACGTATTTTGCGTGAGGCTTTTGATGGCGCATTGCCGGATTCAATTTTGTGGCGTCAGAAAGAACAGTTCAGCGATGGCGTTGGTTATGGCTGGATCGATTCATTGAAAGCACTTGCTGAAAGCAGCATCACCGATGCTGAACTTGAATCGGCAAAGTTGAGCTATGAAACCAATCCACCGCAAAGCAAGGAAGCCTTGATGTATCGCAGATTGTTCGATGCACAGTTCCCAAAAGAAGCCTGTGCGAAAACCGTGCCGGGTGGCAAATCGATTGCGTGCTCGTCACCGGCGGCGATTGCCTGGGATGCAAGCTTCGCCAATGCTGCCGATCCGTCAGGTCGAGCAGTGAAAGGTGTGCACGAAAAAGCACTCTAATTAAAAAAACAGATGTATTAACAATACGCCGGCAATGAAGGTTGCCGGCGTTTTTTATGTGGATAGAAAAATAAAAAAATTGAGTGGCCGCTATTTTTTAGTTTCTTCGTTAAGTATTACGTGGCAAAAAATCAGTATTAAATTCTGCATGCCAAGTATCAGCCGTTCGTGATGTGCTGTGTTGCGGCGCTTGTACGACTGCTGGCGACCGCATGCAGATATTTTCTGGGAGAAATTTTATGATTGGCATAATCGACACCTTGTTTGGCGTCGGTCAGAAACTGTTTGGCTTGAAGATGGAATTGTCCAAGGCAAGATTGGCCAGAAAAGTTGCCGTTGCCAACTTTCTGGATGCCATTGCACAGAGCCTTGAAGACACTTCAGCGCAGTTGAAAAGCAATATCTATCCGTATGGAAAATGCCAAGAATTGCTGATTCATTCGCAAAATATGGTGGCTGCAATTGGTGATTTAATTGGAGAGGCCAATGCTCTCGGTCTAGCATCGCAGCTGGCCGAAGTTCACAGAATTGAACAGCTTTATGGCGAACTTTCAGCGAATACTGAAATAGAACGTGAAAGAAAATTACTTGTGCTCGATCAAGCGTCGGGCCAATTCCGTGCAACTGCGGCTTTTGTGAAAGTTAGTCGCTAAAACTACTTCGGTCATCAAAATTAGAAAGGAAAGGCAATGAAGAAAAATGAACGACAATACCATTCCGTAAGTTCGACAGCTCTTGAAGTCTCATCAAAGAAGTCTAGTCTGCAATTACTCGGAGCAGATCGTGACAAATACCTTGATCGCATGGGTTTTCGTAATCTTCGAGACTTGCTCGAATACGAACCGGTGCAGAATTCACGTACGCTTGTCGCCGTAGCCCGGGGTTTGCTGCCAAAGCCGGCAATGACAGGTTTGGTAAAGCCGGAATACGCGTCTAAAGATGCAGGCGAAGCAATAAGTTGGCCTGTTCATGCATTGAATGCAATAACGGAAGCTCAGTCAAAAGCGTTTGCGGCGATTGGCGTGAACACCATCGGGGATCTGGCGCAACTCGGCAGGGAGGCTGATGAGATGGTACTGGCATCACTGCAAGATAACGGATTTCGCGAGCGTCCTTCTGCGCCCGCCCAGTTAATGCCGGGCATGCTTGGGTCAACTGCAAGCAATGTAAAATTCACCACCTTTATTCGTGATGTTGATCTTCGCAGCCTGAATATCAAGGCACACAAGGATTGTGTTGTAGCATTACCCATCGGTGCCAATAAACAGCATGCATTAACCGATATTTTTGCAAACCTGAAGTGCCCGGTATTGCATCTGGGGTATATGTGCGATCACCGTCAACGCTGGATTAATATCGGCACCCATCTTGGAGAAGTAGTTCATAGTGTTTCGCTGGCTCCGGGTGAATCAAGAAACATTGCGATGGTGAATTGGCGGCGGCGTCAGCTCATTTCAAGAAATGAAAACACCAATACGCGCGAACAGCTGTCTGCCGAATTTGTTCAAAACCGTGCACTCGAGGAAATTACCACGGCGGTTGCCCGCGAACATCAAGCCGGCAGAACTCAGACCGAATCCAATACCTCGGTAACGGCAGCCAGTTTCGTGGCCGCCGGAACAGTCGTCGGAGGAATTGCTGGCGGCATTGTCGGTACACTTATTGAGCCTGTTGGCGGGACTATCATTGGTGCGGCGATTGGAGCCGGGGCAGGCGTTGCAGCGGGTGGTCTGGTTTACAGCGGCTCCCAAGCGCTAGGCATGATCGAAGCCGATACCGGCGGCGATCGCAATATCGTAGCCGATGTCCAGCAACGCATTGCGTTGAGCACCAGCCAGAATGCTTCGGTCGTTCGATCACTCTGGTCTACCGTCGTTGTCGAGGACGCCCAGGCGGAAGGCATTGATGCGAAAACATCGAACATCTCGAACTACAATCATATGCATGCACTGAACATCGAATATTTCGAGGTTCTGCAACATCATCTTGTACGCATTGAACTCGAGCGTGTGCAACCACTTATTTTTTTACCGTTTACTTTCCTGGAATTTTCCAATTTCAATTTCATCCGCGATTACTGGGATGTCGTTCGTCCGCACGTAGAGGATGAAACGCTGAGGTCGCAGGGTGATACCTATTTCGTCACCGAGAAAAAACCCGAGGCACCGGATTTGTTGACTGTACCGCCGGAGCCGGAGCCACCCGCAGCACCGAAGCTGATAAGTCTGGAGAAATTGCAGATTGATGTTTTGTTCAACAGCGTGGCTGGCAATACCGATATCGGTCTGGATATTCTGCGTGGGGATGCTGAGATATCAGGTTCCGAAAACGAGAACGGCGTACCACGCGAGGCATTGGCAGGATATGAATGGGGTAACAGATACACCTTCGATACGATTGCCAATGCGCAGGAAATTACTGCGGTTCGCCTGTCGAAGAACCAGCATCTGGATTGGGATCTGAAATGCCATATCCGTGTTCAGCGTGGCAAGTTGAAAAAAGGTGGTGAGCAAATCGAAGACTTGGCGGGCCAAGTGGTCATCGCCAATAAAATAATTCCGGACGAAGACAAACACAGGACGTTTCCGATTACCTGGGAACCGGCAGATGGATATGCCGACGAAGATACCGCGGCGGCGGAAGCGTATCGCCGGGCACTCAGGAGCAGAGCGATTATCCTCGCGAAGAACGAGCAACGCAGGGAAGCCTTCGATGCGCTGGTTGCGAATATGGCGCGGTTTGAAAAAAGGCTACAAAACCTGATCTTGCGTCGCCGCCATTTTTTCACGCGCGTGATTCTTAATGCCATCGAGCCGGAAGAAATCAGCCAATTGCTTGAAGCGCTGGTGATCAGCCACAACGACAGCAATAGCGCCAGCAGCATTCCGCTCAGTTCGATCGCGCACACCATTCCATTGGGCATGACGGCCGGTGCTTTCGTCCTCAAGCTGAAGCGGCTGGATCAAGACGAATTGCTTTCCCTGAAGAAAAAATACGGCATCGATATCGGCAAGGAAGAATTGGCGACCTTGCTGAATTATTCCGACAAAACACTCGAGTTTTTCGAACAGCAGAAGAAGAACGATGGTCTAGTGCAGACCGACCATGTCTACGTGGCCTCGGGTGGATTGTTTGCGGAAGCGATTCTGGGCCGTGCCAATAGTGCCGAATTTCTGGATATGGAACGGTTCTTCAATTGGCAGGATTCGCCAATTCCCAATGCCGCGCCGGACATTTCAGCGGTGGGAATGGAAAGCCGGTTCCAGCAGGGCAATGTCAGTGTCACGGTTCCGCAAGGTAGCCTGCAAGTCATCAATCCGGTTGCATTGCCTGATTCCACCGGTCTGCAAAATGTATTGTCTGCCGTGCAGAACCCAAATATTTTCCGCGATATGTCCAAGGCCGGCGAGTTGGCGACCATGGTGAGCAACCTGGCTTCACTTGCAGGGCAAATGGGAGACGCTGCCAGCAAAATGACGGGACAGGCAGCACAGCAAGCCCTGCAATCGGCAACCGATGTCGGTAAAGCGGCCGCCAATCTTGCGCAGTCCTTGATGAGTCAGGCATCCACACCTGCAAATAGCACGCCGTCTAGTATTACAAGCCGAGGTGCAGCACTGAATAAGGCTCGCGATTTGCAGTCGGCTAGTTCAGGCAGCAACAATTCAGGAAATTCCGCAGGCGGACCTGAGCCTGTAACTACACCAGGCAAAGTTAGCTCTAGTCTCACAGAAGACATCATTCGCAATACGGCGGGCTTACCATTGCCCGGTAACTCCCCGAATCAAGGCGATACTGAAAATGCCTTGTTTTCTTCCACGCAGAAAACAGCATTGCTGGTTTTTCAGGAAAACTCCGGAAATCTCGGTACCACGGTTTTCGGACCATTGCTGGACAATCTTTCTGCGGACGCCAAAAAAACGATTGAAGACGGCGTTGATTTTTTCATAGAAGAATTCGAGAAAGAATTTAGCGGCTTTGCGGCATCGGCCGGACACGAATACAACCGAGTGGAGTTTCTTGAAGATGCAACGGCGATACCGGATAAATTCAAGGCGAAGATCAAAGAGCTGGTTAATCAGGATTACACGATAGACATCATCACCATAGGTCATGGTGCCAACAACCGTCTTGTCGGTTTCCAGGGTGCTTCGATAACCGGCCAAACCTTGCGTGATCTGCGTAATGAGGTAGGGCGTGCATTACCCATTCGCATGGTGTACATGATGAACTGCCGTGGTTCTACATTGAATTCGGCATGGATCGCAGCGGGCGCCCAGGTTTCCGGAGGATCGCGTGGTGATAACTGGATGCCCGAACCCATGTTACGTACGTTCTGGAAGAATTGGGTAGCTGGAATGAATTTTGCCGATGCGGTAGATGACGCCTATAAATCTACCAGGGGTATCTGGAGTTTCATCTACAAAGACCTGACCTTGATACCGGCGGGCATCAATGCGACCCAGGCGCTGAACGACAGTGAACCTGTATTTGAAGGCGATGGTGGTTTGGATATTCTTACCAATATAAAGCTTGTAGCGAGCGAAATTTCCGTTTGACGATGGCTACAAAAAAGCTCGGCATTAGCCGAGCTTTTTTTAGTTGGAGATGATGATTGTCCTGCCGTACATCAAGTACTTTCAACCGAATCCACCCGCTGGAACCCACGCGGCAAGGAATGACCGCGCGATGCACGGGTGCCTTCATAAGCTTGTAGGTCACGCCAGCTCAATATCAATTTACGGGCGCCGCAGTACAAGGTTAGTTCGCCGCCTTGTCGTACGCAGGCAAGGGCAGTGACTTTTTCTTCGCCGGACTTTAATTTCGCCGGTGGAATTTGAATCAACTTATTGCCTTTACCTTTGTCGAGTTCCGGTAATTCGCTGATCGGGAATGCCAGTAAATGACCGGCCGATGTAATCGAAACCACCCAGTCAGTTTTTGCATCGGTCACCAGGGCCGGTTGCAAAATAGTGGCAGCATCATCGGTATTGATTAGTGCCTTGCCGGCTTTATTTCGGGAAATAAAATTTTCGAAACGGGTAACAAAGCCATAACCAAACGATGATGCCAATACGAAGCGAGTGTCGTTATCGGCAATTGCGGCGCCGACAAAACCAGCACCTGCTGGTGGCGAGAAACGGCCAGTCAAAGGCTCACCATTGCCGCGCGCAGAGGGCAATGAATGCGCCAGTGCCGCATAAGCTCGGCCAGTGGAATCAAGAAAGCCGACATTCTGTGTGCTGCGGCCGCGCACGGCTTGCAGCAAAGCATCACCATCGCGATAACTCAAGCTGCTAGCGTCAACCTCATGGCCTTTTGCCGAACGTATCCAGCCTTTCGCCGATAGCACTACCGTTACTGGCTCGCTGGCGACTAATTCACTTTCGCTGATGGCTTGTGCAGCGTCGCGATGCACGATGGGCGAACGACG
>JAYSXB010000327.1:0-6514 GCA_043717775.1 Arenimonas sp. | reverse complement strand
TAAACTTTATTGCATTCTCGCGTTTCAATGCCGAAGTATCGGGCCAGGTCTTCGTATTTTTTATTCTTACCGTGGCTGCCGCCGAAGCTGCAATTGGTTTGGCAATTCTGGTCACCTTGTTCCGTAATCGCCGCACGATCAATGTGGCCGAAATGGATTCTCTGAAAGGCTGATGCTGATGGACTCTTTGCAACTCTCCACCGTGCATTTATTGATAATCGCGTTGGCGCCATTATTGGGTGCCACGGTGGCCGGATTATTCGGAAAACAGATTGGCCGCACCGGTGCGCATGCGGTAACTATCGCTGGCGTCGCGGTGAGCTTCGCTTTGTCATGTCAGGTTTTATATCAGCTGGTGATGGGGCACGCACTGCCTTTTAATCAAAATATTTATACTTTCTATGAAGTCGGAAATTATTCTGCGCATATCGGTTTCCTGATTGATAATTTGACCGCCATGATGATGGTAGTGGTAACTTTTGTTTCATTGCTGGTACATGTGTACACCATTGGCTACATGAAAGACGATGCCGGTTATCAGCGTTTCTTCAGCTATATTTCGCTGTTTACTTTTTCCATGTTGATGCTGGTGATGAGTAATAACTTCCTGCAGCTATTTTTTGGCTGGGAAGCAGTTGGTCTGGTGTCGTATTTATTGATCGGATTCTGGTACACGCGACCCACAGCGATTTTTGCGAATTTAAAAGCCTTTCTTGTGAATCGTGTGGGTGACTTTGGTTTCTTGCTGGGTATCGCCGCCATTTTGTATGCCTACGGCACACTCGACTACGCGGAAGTATTCAGCAAGCTCACCATTAGCGCGCAAGCCGTGATGACTTATATTCCGGCCTGGAATCCGACCGTGTTTGGACATACTTTCAATATTCTTGATGGTAATAGCACCACGGTAATTACCTTCATCTGTATTTGCCTGTTTATCGGTGCAATGGGTAAATCGGCGCAAGTGCCTTTGCATGTGTGGCTGCCCGATTCGATGGAAGGCCCAACGCCTATTTCTGCCCTGATTCACGCGGCCACCATGGTGACTGCCGGTATTTTCATGGTTGCCCGAATGTCGCCGATGTTTGAACTCAGCGAAACCGCATTGCAGTTTGTATTATTTATAGGTGCAACCACGGCCTTCTTTACCGGCTTGATGGGCATTGTGCAAAACGATATTAAACGCGTGGTGGCGTATTCAACGCTATCGCAATTGGGTTACATGACGGTAGCGCTCGGCGTGTCGGCTTACAGTGGCGCGGTCTTCCATTTAATGACTCATGCCTTCTTCAAGGCGCTGTTATTTCTGGCAGCAGGTTCGGTCATTATCGGCATGCATCACGAACAAGACATGCGCAAAATGGGCGGCCTGAAAAAATATATGCCGATAACCTATTGGACCAGTTTAATTGGCACCTTGGCCTTGACCGGGTTTCCGTTCCTGTCGGGTTATTATTCGAAAGACATGATTATTGATGCGACCCATCTGGCAGCAGAAGAGGGCGGCTGGATAAATCAATATGCCTATTGGTCGGTATTGCTCGGCGTGTTTATTACCAGCTTCTATAGTTTCCGTTTGTTCTACCTGACCTTCCATGGTGAAGAACGCTTCCGCGACAATGAGCATGCTCACGAAGCGCACGCTGATGAAACACATACAGAACCGAAGCCGTTACACGCAGAAGCTGCCCATGATGAACACGCACATGCCGAACATCATGATGAACATGCACATGATGAGCATGACCATGGTCACGGCCCTCATATTCCGCATGAGTCACCGCTGGTAGTGACCCTGCCATTAATTCTTCTGGCCATTCCATCGGTTGTCGTGGGCTTTTTAACCGTCGGCCCCATGCTTTTTGGTGATTTCTTCACCGGGGCGATTACCGTTACCAATGATCATCGATGGTTTAATACTATTGCTGGAGAGTTCGGTGGTGAGCACGGCATTGCCTTGCATATGGGCTTGCATTTCTTCAAGGCACCGGCATTCTGGCTGGCGTTTTCGGGCTTTGCCCTGGCGACCTATATTTACTTGTTCAATATTAATGTGGCCAAGCGCTGCCAGAAAATTTTCGCATTGCCTATTCGTATTCTTGAAAACAAATATGGTTTCGACGATTTATGGATCAAGGGTTTTGCCGGTGGTGGTATTGCGCTGGGTAAGGCCGCCGCGAAATATATTGATACCAAAATTATCGACGGTTTGTTTGTGAATGGCACCGCCGTATTGATTGATAGAACCGCAGGTTTGGTGCGCCAAATTCAAAGCGGCCGTTTGTATATTTATGCCTTTGCCATGATTTTGGGTCTCATCGCCTTGTTGGCGTTGCTGGCTAAAAATCTTGGCGTGTAAGCACTGGGGAAGTTCGGATGGATTTTAAATTGCCATTGCTAAGCCTGTTAATTTGGCTGCCAATTATTGGCGGCGGGCTGACGCTTTTTTTCAGTGATAAAAACGCCATCCAGGCAAAATGGTTTGCATTGTTGATCTCGGTCATCACTCTGGCACTTGGCGTCCCGCTTTATCAGCAGTTCGATTTGGTAACGCCGGGCATGCAGGCGCTTGAATCGCACGCATGGATTCCAAGTTTCGATATTTTTTACAATCTGGGTGCCGACGGCATTTCAATCGCACTTATTTTGTTGACGACGTTTACTTCGGTGCTGGTCTTGATCGGCGCGTGGAATTCGATCGACAAGCGGGTGCCGCAATATTTTGCCGCCTTCCTGATTCTTGAAGGTTTAATGGTCGGTGTGTTCTGCGCCATGGACGCCGTGCTGTTCTATGTATTCTTTGAAGGCATGCTGATTCCGATGTTTATCATCATCGGCGTTTGGGGCGGACCGCGGCGTGTTTATGCCAGCATCAAATTCTTCTTGTTCACCTTTCTTGGTTCGGTGTTCATGCTGATTGGCCTGGTGTATTTGTATCTAAAATCGGGCAGCTTTCAATTGGCCGATTGGTACGCGCAATCCTTAAGTGCCCAAGAACAAATGTGGTTGTTCTTTGCATTTCTGGCCGCTTTCGCCGTCAAGATTCCAATGTTCCCGGTACACACTTGGTTACCCGACGCCCACGTTGAAGCACCGACGGCAGGTTCGGTTGTGCTGGCAGCCATCATGTTGAAAATTGGCGGATACGGATTCATCCGTTTTACCTTGCCGATTTTGCCGGACGCCGGTCATGAATATGCCTGGATCATTATTTTGTTGTCGCTGATTGCCGTCGTATATATCGGCCTGGTTGCATTAGTACAACAAGACATGAAAAAGCTGATTGCTTATTCATCGATCGCGCATATGGGCTTTGTGACGCTTGGTACTTTCATTGCATTCAGCCTAGTCAAAGACAGCGGTAATACCGATGCGGCCGAACTCGGTTTGCAAGGTGCAATGGTGCAGATGATTTCGCACGGGTTTATATCAGGTGCCATGTTTAGTTGCGTCGGAGTGCTGTACGACCGCATGCATAGCCGGATGATTAAAGATTACGGCGGCGTTATCAACACCATGCCTTGGTTCGGCGGGCTATTTGTGTTTTTTGCTATGTCCAATGCCGGCTTGCCAGGCACATCGGGTTTTGTTGGTGAGTTCATGGTGATTCTTGCTGCTTTCCAGCAATCACCCGTTACCGCTTTCTTTGCCTCGATGACCTTGATTCTTGGCGCGGCCTATACCTTGTGGATGGTGAAACGCGTGATTTTTGGTGCGGTCGCCAACCATCATGTGGCCGAGCTGAAAGATATTAATGCACGCGAAGCGCTAATGTTATTGCTGTTTGCTGCCGGTGTATTGGCGCTCGGCGTGTACCCAAAACCACTTACCGATTTAATGGATAGCTCGGTCACTCAACTGGTTGCCCAGTTGAGCGTCAGCAAGCTGTAAGGATAGAACCATGTTGCCTTCCACATTCGTCATGGCCGATTTGCATACCGTTACCCCGGAACTATTCATCTGCGGGGCGGCGTTTGCATTATTGATGCTCGATTTGTTTATTTCGCCACAGCGTCGCGGCCTGATTCATTTTCTTTCGATTCTTGTCTTGGTCGCCGCGGCAGTGTTAACCGCACGCGACATGGCAACATTGCAAACCTTCGCTTTCAGCAATATGTTTGTGCGCGACATTGCAAGCGATGTTTTGAAAATGACTTTGTATCTGGTAACGGCATTCAGCTTGATCTATGCCAAGCCCTACTTGATTGATCGTGATTTATTCAAAGGCGAGTTTTATGCACTCTCACTGTTCTCGGTCTTGGGCATGATGTTAATGATCTCGGCTGGCAGCATGGTGACGCTATACCTCGGTTTGGAATTGCTGGCTCTAAGTTCCTATGGTCTGGTGGCAATGGACCGCGACAATCGTTTGGCTTCCGAAGCAGCAATGAAATATTTTGTCTTGGGCGCTTTAGCTTCTGGTTTGTTGCTGTACGGCATGTCGATGATTTATGGAGCCACCAATAGTCTGCAATTGCAGGAAATTTATGCGGCATCCAGCATTACAGCGCATCAGAATATGTTATTGCTCGGCGTTGTCTTTATGTTGGTCGGTATTGCCTTTAAATTTGGTGCCGCACCTTTCCATATGTGGCTGCCCGATGTCTATCAAGGCGCGCCAACGGCAGTTACATTATTAATTGCGGCTGCACCTAAATTAGCGGCCTTCGGCATGGCGTATCGTTTGCTGGAGTCGGGTGTGGGCACTGCCGATGTGCAATGGCAAGACATGGTTGCCTACCTCGCGGCGATTTCTTTGGTGATTGGTAACTTGCTGGCCTTGGTGCAAAGCAATCTTAAACGACTGCTCGCGTATTCCACGATTTCACACGTCGGCTTTTTATTCATGGGCTTGGTCAGTGCCGACAATGCCGGTTACAGCGCCGCCATGTTCTATGCGATTTCTTATTCGGCAATGTCGGCTGCCGCCTTCGCGGCGATTATCAGCTTGTCGCGCAAAGGTTTTGAAGCCGAAGAAGTCTCCGATTTCCGTGGCCTGTGGCAACACAATCCACTGCATGCCTTGATGGTGTTGTTCGTGATGGCATCGCTGGCAGGAATTCCGCCATTCCTTGGTTTCTGGGCCAAGTTGGAAGTCATCAAAGCCGCCTTGGCTGGCGGTTACACATGGCTCGCCATTCTCAGCGTTGTTGCTGCCGTAGTCGGTGCTTTTTATTACCTGCGTATTATTCGCGCCATGTTTTTTGAAGAGCCCAAAGGCGAGGCGCCACGCATTCATCCCGACAGTCATCTGCGCATAGCATTCACCATCAATGCACTCGCACTATTGGTAATGGGTATTTTCGCCGAGCCTATTTTGCACTGGTGCCGTTTAGCGTTTCCGGTTTGATGTTGTTGGACCGACTTAAGTCGGGGAATAAACATGAGCATCCAATCCGCCTACGACACCTGGTCATCCACTTACGATCACGACCGCAACCTGACGCGTGATCTTGATCAGCTGACAATGCGAAAAGTCTTCGTCGATGCACGTTACAAAAATATTTTGGAACTCGGTTGCGGCACCGGTAAAAACACCGTGTTACTTGCCGAAATTTCCGATACCGTGCATGCGCTCGATTTTTCCGAAGCCATGATTGAGCAAGCCAGGCAAAAAGTTAGCTCGAGCAAGGTGCAATTCAGTGTTGCCGACTTGACGCAGGTTTGGCCGATTAAAAGCGCCAGCCACGATTTAATCGTTTGCAATCTGGTGCTGGAACATGTTGAAAATCTTTGTTTTGTTTTCAGCGAGGCACTTCGCAGCTTGAAAAAAGGCGGGCAGTTCTATATTTCCGAGTTACATCCATTCCGGCAATATCAAGGTGGTAAGGCACATTTTCAGCGCGGTGAGAAAATCATAGACGTACCGGCCTATGTCCATCATGTGTCGGAATTTTTACAGGCCGCTTCCCAAAATAATTTCCGGCTTGAAAGTTTCAATGAACACTGGCATCAAGACGATCAGGGCAAACCACCGCGACTTGCTGCTTTCATGTTCAAAAAACAATAAAAAGCGCGCAGGCTTATCGATTAGGCATAGGGTGCGCTCAAGCGCACCAACAGATTGTTAGGCAGTTGAATGGTGCGCTTGAGCGCACCCTATGGGGTTTTCGGAGCGCTTGAGCGCATCCTATTACGTCTACATAAACGGCCCATTTAACTTTTACTTGCGTCAATTTCCGTCAAGCCGCTATAATCGCGGTTCACTGCTGCGGGGTGGAGCAGTCTGGCAGCTCGTCGGGCTCATAACCCGAAGGTCGTAGGTTCAAATCCTACCCCCGCTACCAGTTTCTAAGTAATCGAGCGTATGCGACGTTACTCGGGCTTATTCCTGATGTTTGTTATGCATCAAGAAAACCGGAACCTGGATGTACCGGAAAGGGGCCTTATGGCCCTTTTTTGTTTCTGTAATTTGGCATTAGTGCGTGTGAGAAGGATTGATGAGTAATAAAGCGGACGAACTGATCGAAATGCTGACGCCCACGGTGGCAGCGCTGAAATTGGAATTGCTGGG
>JAYSXB010000326.1:0-2563 GCA_043717775.1 Arenimonas sp. | reverse complement strand
AGCCACAGTATGTTGGGAACAATTTAGCAGATAGCGCATTAAGCATTTAGTGATGCCGGTACTTCTGGATCCCGACTTTCGTCGGGAAGACGTTTATTTTTATCGAAGTATTTAAGGTAAATTCCTGCTCAGAAGTCATTATTGATGGCTGCTAAGGAAACAACATCCGCTTATGCCATTCGCTATTGACCCGTTCGTAGCATTGACGCTCATGTAAACGAAATTCTGCGCCATACCAAAACTCAAACATTTCCGGCACTACACGAAAGCCTGACCAATGCGGGGGGCGTGGCACATCAATACCATCGAATTTTTTTTCGTAATGTTCAATCTGTGCTTCAAAAGTCTCGCGTGAAGCCAGCGTTGCCGATTGTTTGGATGCCCAAGCACCAATCTGGCTACCACGAGGCCGCGATGCAAAATAAGCGTCGGCTTCTGCGATGCTGACTGGCTCGACACTGCCTTCAATGCGTACCTGAATCTGGTTATCCAGATTCTTCCACAAAAACAATAATGCCGCCTGCGGGTTACTCGCCAGTTGGCGGCCTTTATAGCTGTCAAAATTGGTATAGAACACAAAACCACGGGCATCGAAAGCTTTCAATAAAACGGTGCGGGCCGAAGGCCGTCCGTTTTTGCCGAGCGTAGCAACCGTCATAGCGGTCGGTTCACGTTCGCCGCTTTGTTTGGCGCGTTCTAGCAAGTGTGCAAAGGTATCGAGTGCTTCTTGGTACAAATCCTGCATGATTCTTCCCTGATTATTGAGTGCGATGCCGGATACGCGCCGCGTTATTTCCTGCTGCTACAGAAGTTTTATCATTACCGTAGGAGCGTCCTTTAGGCGCGAAAAACCCCGCCAGATTTATCGCGCCTAAAGGACGCTCCTACGAAAAAATACGCATCTAGCTACAAATAAAATAAAAAATTATTCTTTACCCACAACAAATGTCACTTTCATATCGACACGCCATTCGGTAATAGTGCCGTCGTCGGCGGTGACTACTTTTATATCGTTTAGCCATGCACCTTTAATATTTTTTACACTTCTTGATACTTTCCTCAAGCCGCCTTGCACTGCATCTTCAATACTTTTATCGGAAGAGGAACAAATTTCGATTACTTTCGCGACAGAGTTAGTCATAAGAAATCCTTAAAGTTTTGCCGAAACTGGCTCTAGAACTATACGCCAGCAATGTTAAGAAGTTGTCGATAACCGTCGCGGTAACTTGAATATTTTGGCTGCCAGCCCGTCGCTCGCAATGCATCATTGCGAACACGGCGGCCAGTACTTTCAACACCATTTTCTGCTGCTATTTCGGTGTTTGGCTTACGTAGCCATGCGAGCACTTCCGACTCCAGTGCCGGGCAATCATCAGTCACGCAATAAAGCGGGCTGGGCGATGCCAAGCCCAACACATGCACGATGGCCGCTACGCCGTCTTCGACATGAATGCGATTAGTCCAATGGGTGCGTCCATTTTCGCCCGCTTGTGCACGGCGCAGCATCCATTGCCTGCCGGGGCCATAAATACCAGTAAATCTTAATGCAATTCCCTGTTCATGCTGATGACATAGTTTTTCGGCTTCACGCAGAATTTGCCCGTTAAAAGTTTCAGCTTGTGCTGGGCTTTGTTCATCAATCCATTCCCCGGCATCTTGCCCATAAACGGCCGTTGAACTCACAAAAACAATGCGCTTGAACTGGCATTGACTTAACAGGCGTTGCAGACCATCACCATATAGATGCCGATAAGCATCGGCGCTGCGTTCATCAGGCGCTACACAAAACACCAGGGCATCGGCTTGTTGTGGCAGTTTTGTTAAACCTTCGCCACTAATTAAATCAGCGGCCACTGAGCGAATCCCGACCGGCAGCTCGCGAATAGAGCGGCTAATGCTAATGACTTCCTGCGCTGCATGGGACAAAGCCGTGGCCACGCGACCACCCACATCACCGGCGCCCGCAATTATTATTCTGCTATTCATTTACTACCCGCAACATATGCCTTGGTTTGCTGGCGATGTTAGCATTAGGGCCATGAATCCCGCGTCTAACATTATTTTGATTGGCCCGATGGGGGCCGGTAAAACCTCGATCGGCAAACGCCTCGCGGGTTTATTGGGCCTGCATTTTGTCGATGCCGATCATCGGCTGGAAGAAGTCACCGGCGTCGCGGTACCGCTTATTTTTGAATGCGAAGGTGAGGCCGGGTTTCGACAACGCGAGTCGCAACTCATCAGCGAATTATGCCAAGGCACCAATCAACTGATTGCCACTGGCGGCGGCGCGGTGTTGTCGGCCGATAATCGCCGACAATTGCAGGCAAGTGGCTTTGTGGTCTATTTACAAGTGACTGTTGAACAACAATTGGAACGCTTGGTGCGCGATCGCAGCAGACCCTTGTTGGCCGGTGGCGATAAACGTGAAAAATTATTGGGCTTATCCGTCATTCGGCATCCGCTTTATCTTGAAATTGCCGATTTGGTGTATCAATCAAGTGACAATCAAGTGGCCAATGCGGTCGCGGGTTTACAGCTACAACTTCAACATCACTGGCAACGT
>JAYSXB010000325.1:0-6558 GCA_043717775.1 Arenimonas sp. | reverse complement strand
ATGCGCGGGTCGCTGCGCCAGACAAAACCACCTTCTACTTCCTGCAGATTTCTTTGTACGATTAATCGCGCGGCATCACGCGTCATTTTACTGGCGGCCAGGCGGGCATTCACGGCAGTTTCCAGATCCGGAATAATACGGGCGACTTTATCATTGGCCAGATAGCGCCGTGCTGCAACGGCTTGCCGTAATCGTTGTCCGGCTTCTTCGGCAACGCCGGAAATTGGCCCGAGGGCTTCGATTAATAAAAGTTTATTGATGCGCTCCGGGGCCGAGGCCGCAACGATGGTGGCAATGGCGCCGCCCATCGAATGTCCCAGTAAATGAGCCTGCTGCCAATCGAGCGAATCGAGCACGTCCAGTACATCGTGAATCCAATCGACAAAGACATAGTCATAGCCGGGCATACGATGTTGCGAGCCGCCATGGCCCGGCATATCGAGTGCAACGACATGATATTTTTCCAGCAAGGGCATCAAGGGTATAAAGCTGGCGGCATTATCAAGCCAGCCATGCAGGCACAGAATTTTTTCACCATCGGGGTTGCCGCTTTGCAATGCGGTGACTACACCACGCGCGGTGTTCAGTGAAATTTCCTGCATCAATGACCCCATCCCTGGCAATGACGCTTGATTAAATGTGCCAAGGCGCATGCATGCCCAGGCGAATCATTCAGCGCTGCAATATAGCGAAGTTTTTCACCACCGGATTTGTGAAATATTTCCTGATTTTCGACTTTTATTTCTTCCAGCGTTTCTAGACAATCCACCGCAAAACCCGGGCAAATAATATCGACGGTTTTAATGCCTTGTTTGCCCAAAGCTTCCAGCGTTTTGTCCGTTGCAGGCACTAACCAGGGTTCGCGGCCGAAGCGCGATTGGTAGGTCAGTAGCCATTGGCTTTCATCTAAACCAAGCCGAGCGGCAATTTTTTTCGCGCTGGCTTCGCACTGCACGGCATACGGATCACCATCGCGAATAAAGCGTTGCGGCAAACCGTGAAACGAAAAAACTATTTTTTCAGCACGCGCATGTAAATCCCAATGATTTTCGATACTGGCCTCAATGGCATCGAGCCATTCGCTATTATCATGATAATCATTGATCAGGCGCAGCTCCGGCAGTAGCCGCCAGGTTTGCAATTCTTTCATCACTGCATCATGGCTTGAAGCGGTGGTGCTGGCCGAATATTGTGGATACAAAGGCAACACGACTAGCCGCGTCATGCCGCGTGCCTGTGCTTCGCGCAGCACCGAACTCACGGACGGATTTCCATAGCGCATCGCCAGTTGCACGTTGTAATCGGGGCATTGCGCCTGCACGGCGTCACGCAATTTTTTACTCAATGCCAGTAAAGGCGAGCCATCGTCACGCCAAACGCTGGCATATTTCTTCGCCACAATGCCGGAGCGAATCGGCAAAATGATGAAATGCAAAATCGCGCACCAAAGCCAACGCGTTAAATCGACCACGCGATAATCGTGCAGGAACTCGGCAAGATAACGTCGTACGGCGCCGGCCGTCGGGGCGTCGGGTGTGCCCAAATTCATCAGCAGCACGGTGGTGCGTTGTGGATGGGTTGTCGCGGCAGCAGTCGTTGTCGGGTTAAAAAAACGTGAGCTCATGGAACTATCCTTGTTAGCAATACACAAAATAACATCTCGCGAATGAAGATGAACTCATCCCTTATTCATTCGTTTGCGCCATAATGTCGAAAATTCCGAGGAGAAGCCCATGCGTCGCCATTTCACTGTGTTGCTTGCACTGTTTTTATTGATGCCGCTGAGCGCTTTTGCCGGTCAAAAAGAAGATGACCGCGCCAATAATGCCAGCCGGGTTCTGAGCGAAATTTTACGTATCCCTGAAGACTCGATTCCCAGTAAGTTATTGAACGAAGCTCAAGCGATTGCTGTAATCCCCGATGTGGTCAAAGCCGGTTTTGTGGTCGGCGGCCGTCGCGGCAAAGGTCTGATCGCCGTGCGCGGCACAGATGGTACTTGGTCAAACCCGAGTTTTATTGTACTGACCGGCGGCAGCATTGGTTTTCAGGCCGGGGTTCAATCGGCGGACGTAATTCTGGTCTTCCGCAATGGCCGTGGGGTTGATTCTATCGTCAACGGCAAATTCACTTTAGGCGGTGACGCCAGCGTGGCCGCCGGCCCGGTCGGTCGTAGTGCGCAGGCATCAACGGACGAGCAATTTAAAGCCGAAATTTACAGTTATTCCCGGGCCCGAGGCTTGTTTGCGGGTATTTCGCTCGACGGCGCCGCTATCCAGATCGACAAAAAAGCCAATGCTGCCATTTATGGTCGTGACGCCACTTCGCGCATGATTCTAGAAGGCCGAGCCGAAAAGCCTTCGGACGCCGTGGTCGCGTTCCGCGACAAGCTCGAAGAAAGCATCGCGAAAGCCGCCAATGCGGTTAATGCTACTAAATAAGATATTCTTAAGCATCGCACAGGAGAACCGTCATGTTAGGTTGGAAAGAATTACTGATCATTTTAGTGATCGTTATTGTGGTCTTCGGTACTAAAAAACTGACCAATATCGGTAAAGATTTAGGTGGCGCGGTCGGTAGTTTCAAGAAAGGCCTGAAAGACGGCAATGAAGAAGCCGAAAAACTCAATAATGACAAAGATCAGGATCAGGCTCCCAAGGCCTGATTCCCGCAGTAGCAAACGCGCAAATAAACTTGGTTGAGGCCAATACGCCATGTTTGATATTGGCCTGAGTGAAATTCTGATTACGGCCATCATCGCCTTGGTGGTGCTGGGGCCTGAGCGCTTGCCTAAAGCGGCTCGGCTCGCCGGTTTCTGGGTTCGTAAAGCGCGTGCACAGTGGTACACCGTGAAGGCCGAATTAGAAAGTGAAATGGCCGATGAAGAGCTGAAAAATAGCTTGAAAGAATCAATGGCCGATTTACAACAAACGCTCAATTCGCACCGGGATAGTTTGCAACACGAAATGCAGGCGCTTGATATCAATTTACTAGGCGAAACCGACAATAAAGCTGAGCCTAAAGTCGAACCAGAATTAGACGCAGCATCGGACACGGAAAACACGCCGCGACCATGAGCGAGAGCAAGCCTGCCGAAGAAAGTTTGATGAGCCATTTGCTCGAGCTGCGTTTGCGTTTGGTTAAAGCGCTGGCAACCTTGGGGCTTGTTTTTGTTGTGCTGGTTCCATTTGCCAACGATATTTATTCGCTACTGGCAAAACCCTTGCTGGACGATTTGCACGGCGGCCAATTAATTGCAACCGCGCCTTTGGGTGCGTTTACGGTGCCGTTGAAATGTGCATTTTTCGCCGCCTTGCTAATTGCCATGCCGATGATTCTTTATCAGCTCTGGGCGTTTGTGGCGCCGGGCCTTTATAAAAATGAAAAACGCTTGGCGCGGCCCTTGTTGGTGGCGGCCACACTTTTGTTTTACGCCGGTTGTGCCTTTACCTATTTCGGTTTGTTGCCCGTGATGTTCGGCTATTTATTTAGTATCACGCCCGAAGGCGTCACCATGATGCCTGACATTGGTGAATATCTGGACTTTGTTCTGATCATGTTCCTGGCGGGCGGCGTCAGTTTTGAAGTGCCGGTCGCCGTGATCATCGCGGTATTGCTCGGCTGGGTAAAACCGGCACAATTAAGTGAATGGCGCGGCTATGTGATTGTCGCCATTTTTATTATTGCCGCCATCATTACGCCGCCCGATGGCCTGTCGCAATTAATGCTCGCCATACCCATGTGCCTGCTTTATGAAGTCGGAGTTATTGCAGCCCGGATATTGGTCCGGAAGCGAAAAATAGATTTAACGGCGCGGTCCTGAGCGAAAAATGAGTTACACACCGTCGCCTGCCGGTTTTTGGAAACGCTATGTTGCTTACTTCGTCGATATCGTGATTTTGTATATTGCCGTTGAAGTGCTATCGACCATCTATTTTTCATTTCAAGCGCATTCTGAAATGGAAACCCTGACGCAATTATATAATTCGCTCAAGGCGGGCATTGCTACTGGCGAACAGCCGGATCCTTATGTCTTGATGCAGCAGTTAGAAAACGTGTTGATGCCTGCGTTGATTTTTTCTACTGCCGTGTATTTTATTTTGGGCGGCATTTATTTTTCGGTAATGGAAAGCTCGCGTCACCAAGCCACTATTGGCAAACGCATGCTCGGCATTAAAGTGACCAATGCCAATGGCGAGCCAATTGGTTTGCCGCAATCCATTGGCCGCTACTTCGCCGCAAGCTTGTCGTGGATCACTTTGAACCTAGGGCACGCCCTTGCAGCATGGACACCCGAACGACGTGCCTTGCACGATTATATCGCCAGCACGCGAGTGGAGAATGTCGAGCCACAAAATCCTGGCATGCCGCTCTGGGCTTGGGCAGTGGTGATTGTGCACGGATTATTTTTTGTCGCTAGCTGCGCGCTTATGGTGCTGATGCTGTGGCTAATGATGCAGCAGATTTCCGCGATTTAAGATGCTCTCGTGGGAGCTTCTTTTGTGGGAGCCGCTTTAGCGGCGATTAGTTGCATGGTCTTGCGAAAGAATTTTCTACTGCGATAAAAAAGGCCTCTGCAATGACACATTACATCGCAGTAGATAAATCACATCGCCGCTAAAGCGGCTCCCACAAAAAGCCAAGATCAAACTTCTATCTGGGTTTCCGGCGAATTTTTAATTTTGGAAACCGGCGCAACCGCATCGCTCATGAATATATCGCGCCAAGCAATATACATCGCATTAAAATATAAAGCCCAGCCCAGTGTGCTTATAAAAATCAGAATAAAAGTTTGCAATACGCTTCCTAAAACTCCGCCGACGCTACTAATCAAGGTCAAAGGAATTGCCAGCAAGAAACTCATTGCGATGACAGCTATCATGATGCAAAGACTGAATACAAGCAATGCGCCGATATTGCTAAAGATGGCGCGTATAGCGTCCCAAAGCGCCAGCAGACCAAGACGTTTATCCAGCATGGCGCGCGGCACGGCGAGAAAAATAATCCAGCTAATCACGATGCCGGCCGGTAATAATTTCAGCAGCACACCAAGAATAAGCGGAGCAACGGCTTCTGCTAACTCCTTGCTCGGTGGCTGGCCTGCCTGGCTCAGACTTTGCATCATCTCGGGCCCGAGCGTATTCATCAAAACCATGCCTGAAAAAAGACCGAACAAAACTGTCGGAAAACCCACCATAAATAAAGCAAGGAAACGCGGCAAAGACTTGAAGCCATTAAAAAAATCACCCAGCCATACTTTTTCGCCACGACTCTTTTTATGCAGGGTCGATATCACGCCACCATAAAAAACAGTGAGCAGGAACAAGACAAAAAATTGTATTCCCGGCAAGAACACGCCAAGGCTTAGCCACATGGACATGGAAAATACCGGCTGTGGCGAGGCTTTGAGCGCACGCCATGCTTCAAGACACCAGTACAGGCCACGTAGCGCAGAAATTTTTCGATGTGACATAAGTAAGGTTCAAGCTTAGGTTTGGCTATGAGTAGAAAGAAAGTTTGTCGAATTTAATGCTGACTGGATTATAACGATTCTTTTAAATAATCCTATGGCAGTCCATCCCTTAGCCAACACCCTACGTAGGAGCGCTCACGAGCGCGATAGATCTTGAATCTGCGATATCAATAAAATAAAACATCATGGTGCTGAACGTGAGGGAGGAACTATTTATTTGCGTCGCAGATTTTTCGCGCTCGTGAGCGCTCCTGCTGTTGCATTTATAAATCCATAACCTCATTGCATAGGAAGTTAGTTATAGCTAAAAAACGCCCGGAAAACCGGGCGTTTTACTTCATACCGATAATGTTGAATCGTAAGCGTTTGGAAGCGCCGGGCTGTTGCCACCCAGAATAGTTTTCCATACGAAATACTGGCCTGCGAACATAAGCGGGTAAATACACAGCAGGAAAGCAATATAAAAAACACCCCCGACGATCATTCCTAACGCTTGGTGAATGAATGAGAGTGCAGCGACTATCATGATTAGAATAAGTCCAAAAATCATGAAGAAAATCATTGCAGCTACAAACAGACAAAACAGAAACAAAATGAGTTGTAATGCATTTTTAAACACGCCGCTGGCCGCCTGCTTCATCGCGTCTACGACCGGAGTGTTGCGCAGCGAAATTTCCGCAAAGCCAGTCATGTAAATAAATTGCAAAAACAAAGCCAGGCCCAGAAAGCCAAAATAGGCTAAGAAAAAACCTATCGGAAAGCTCGGTGGAGCAGGCGCAGCACCAGCCAATGCAGCTGCTTGCTGAGCAGCTGCCAACTTCATGAAATCAGAAATAGTGCCGCTAAACGCCAGCGCAAACAGGCCAAAAACCGCCGCGTAAATCACCATGGCCAGTAAAGCAAAACCAATACTGCGTAACCACACTTGCTTGTCTTTATAGGGCTTCAAAATATCGAAACCGCTGGCGGTATTATTTTGATCGATGTTTTGGCAGAGCCTGAACCACCCGACTAAAATAGGTGGAAATAAAAATAAACTAATCACAATCGTAATGGCATATACCGTATAAAACATTGTCATATTGCCG
>JAYSXB010000324.1:0-6566 GCA_043717775.1 Arenimonas sp. | reverse complement strand
AATCAATACCTCAAGGCCTCATGCTTCTGCTTCAATCTTTCTTCCCCAGGCTGCGACCATTCGTTATTGAACAAGGCCGGTTCCCAGCTTCCATAGCTCGGATTTGGCAACACGAACCAACGCTCACCTACCCAGCCCAGATAAGGCTTAACGGCTTGTTCGCGGCCATCACGGGTATTGGCCAGAATCGTCACCATATCGCCGATCTGATCGCCAAACTGCATCAATACCCGATAGTCACGACCGACCGAAATTCGGCGGCAATTTTTTTCCGAACCTTGTTGTTCGCAATTATCGACAAAATAGCCCAGCCCCAAAAACTGCTTGTCGTCTTTAATCGGAAAACCCAGTTTGCGAAGATTACTCAATGTGGCCGCCTGCAAATGTGCTGCGCGATTACTCACATAAAAAATCGTGACGCCGCGTGCACTTGCCGCACGCGCAAATTCCAACGCACCTGGAATGGCGGTGGCTTTTTCTTCCATTACCCAGTCGCTCCAGCTCACGTCATCGTAGCCAGCATGATCGCGAATTAAACGGGCCTGATAAGGCGAGTTGTCGAGCACGGTTTCGTCAATATCAACAATCACCGCCATTGGCAAACCTTTCGCCGGTTTTTCGCGCTCGTCGGGCGTGAGCGCATCCCAGGCCGGGTTCTTAATCGCACGATCCAATTGCACCAGACCCGAACGCCAGGTTTGCCCGGCCAGTAATTTGTATTCAACCGATGTTTGCATCCACAACACGGCATTTAAATTATCGTGGGCCGGAATTTTATTTTCAGCGATAACAGCCGCAGGCGTTTCATTCGCCACTTGTGGTTTGGTGGGCAGCATTTCGCAGGCGCTCAAGATCAGTACTAATGAGCAAGCGATAAAAAGACGGGTGGTTTTCATAAGGGAGCCTTGGTAGATGTTCTTATAATAATGAAGAGTATGTGTGATGGTTAATTACCCAGCAAGGCCGCAATCGCATCCATATGCGCTTTGCCGCGTTGTTTTTTCTCGGCGGTATCGCGTTCGGGGTCGGCGCCGTCGCGCAGGCAGTCGGCGGCGGGCATTTCATCGAGAAAGCGGCTCGGCAATAAATGCTCGACCGCGCCCCAGCGCTTTATTTCAGCACTGTGCGAGCAGTACAAGCGTTCTTTTGCACGGGTGATGCCGACGTACATTAGACGGCGTTCTTCTTCCAGCCCGCCTTCTTCGATACTTCTTTCATGCGGAAGATTGCCGTCTTCCAGGCCGACCAGAAATACCACTCGAAATTCCAGGCCTTTCGCGGCATGCAAACTCATTAAGCGAACCTGATTGCCGGGTTCGCCGCGATCGGCGTTGCTCAATAGAGCGAGTTGTGCGGCGAGTTCACCCGGTCCACCGCCACGGGCATCTTCAAACCATTGCGCGAGTTCTTCGAGATTTTCCTTGCGACGTAAATAGCTCGCCTCGTCTTTACATTGCGCACGCACCATGGCGAGCAGGCCGGATTTTTCAATCAACTTTCGGGTAAGTTCCGATGGAGGAAGTGTTTCCGATAAATCACGCATCTGATGCACGATACTGGTGAATTCATGCAAGCCCGAAGCCGCACGCGGCGATAATTGTTTGATCATGCCGATATTGTCAGCCGCTTTTGATAAAGACAAATGCGCGTGCTGAGCCATCTCTGCCAGCTTTGCCAGCGAGGTGCCGCCGACTTCGCGTTTCGGTGCGGCGATTGCACGCAGGAATGCTGCATCGTCATCCGGATTCGCCAATACGCGTAACCAAGCCAGTGTATCTTTTACTTCACCACGATCCAGAAACGCAGTGCCGCCGGTCAGGTGATACGGAATGCGTAAAAGTTGCAGCGCTTTTTCCAGCACGCGCGATTGATGATTGCCGCGAAATAAAATCGCGAATTCGCCCCACGGGATTTCTTTCGCCTGTTTCAGATAATGAATTTCAGCAGCGACACGTTCGGCTTCATGCTCGTTATTCTTGCAGCCCCAGATGCGAATGGGTTCGCCGTCACCGTGTTGGCTCCAGAGTTTTTTCAAATGCGTGTGTGGATTTTTTTGAATCAGTTGATTCGCGCTGCGTAAAATTCTGCCAGTACAACGATAATTCTGCTCGAGTTTTACAATTTTCAGATTGGGATAATCTTTTGCCAGCAGCTCCAGATTTTCCGGTTGCGCGCCACGCCAGGCGTAAATACTTTGATCGTCATCGCCCACGCAAGTAAGCGCACCTTTCGGTCCTGCAAGATGCATGAGCAAGCGATATTGCGCACGGTTGGTGTCCTGGCACTCATCGACGAGTAAATAACGCAGACGTTCGCGCCAGGCTGGTGCCAGGTCTTTATCCTGATCGAGCAACATCAGGGGAATGCGAATTAGGTCATCAAAATCGACGGCGTTGAAAGTTTGCAGGCGAGCTTGGTAGCGATCATACAAATTGGCGGCTTCGCGCTCACGCACGGTTTTTGCTAATTCAAAGGCTTCATCCGGCGATAGGCCATTATTTTTCGCCTGTGATATCAAGCCATGCAATGCTTGTAGTGCATCGTTCTTCAAGCCCGGCGGCGATAGATCCTTGATAATGCTAAGTTGATCGTCGCTATCGAAAATCGAAAACCCACGCCGCAGATTTGCGCGCTTAGCTTCGATCTGCAAAAAACGCAAACCCAGCGAATGGAATGTCGATACCGTCAAGCCTTCGGTCTTGTCGCTTTTGATTCGTTTGCTGACACGCTCGCGCATTTCGCGTGCCGATTTATTGGTGAAGGTAATGGCAGCGATGTGTTGGGCTTCACATTTTTTATGTGAAATAAGATGCGCAATTTTTTCGGTAATCACGCGCGTTTTACCGCTGCCCGCGCCGGCTAATACCAGCAAGGGTCCATCGGTATATTCGACTGCCGTTTTTTGCGGCGCATTCATGGTGTTTGATGACATAAGCCGCGTATTTTAGCTTATGTGGAAGCTTGGCGTAGGAGGCCGCTTGCGGGCGACGACTTCATCTCGTCGGCCCAAATTCAATAGGTCGCCCGCAAGCGGCCTCCTACGAATATCATGGCGGCCTCAAGACCAAAATAGAATAAACTGCGGCCATGCTTATCATTAGCCCCAGCATTATTATTGACGACTCCGAATTGCAGGAGCGCTTCGTGCGTTCCAGCGGGCCAGGCGGGCAAAACGTCAATAAGGTATCGACGGCCGTGGAATTGCGTTTCGATATAAAACAATCGGCTTGTCTGCCCGAACCTTTGCGTGAACGCTTGCTGGCTCGGCGTGATCGGCGGCTTACTGCCGATGGTGTGTTCGTCATTAGTGCGCAGCGTTTCCGCACGCAGGAGCGCAATCGTGACGATGCTCGCGAGCGTTTGGCTGGCGTTATTCAAGCGGCATTACATGTGCCGAAAAAACGCGTTGCCACCAAGCCCAGTAAGGGCGCGAAGGAACGCCGCTTGACCGGCAAGCGTGAGCGCGCTGATATTAAGCGCACGCGTTCAAGTAAAACCTGGGATTAATACATGCAACGAGTTTTGTCATTGCCGCCGAATGCGCCACGCAGTCAATCGGGAAAATGCTTACAAAAGTGTGCACTGCTGCTATTAAAAATCGGTGGTTGGAAAATGGTCGGCGAATGGCCGAATGTGTCGAAGATGGTAGTGATCGCGGCGCCGCATTCTTCTGGCTGGGATGCCATTTGGGGCATGGCAGTCAAAGCGGCGATGGGTTTGGAAATTGTCTTTATCGGCAAGGTCGAAATATTTAAAGGCCCGGTCGGTTGGGTGCTACGAAAATTTGGCGGGCGTCCCGTAGATCGCAGCGCGCCGGGCGATATCATCGAACAAATCGCGGCACAAATTCGTAACTCGGAAAAAATGTGGTTTGTACTCGCGCCCGAAGGCACCCGAAAAAGAGTGCAGCACTGGAAACCCGGTTTTTGGAAAATTGCCCGCAAGGCCGAAGTGCCGGTGTGCTGCGCCTGGTTTCATTATCCCGATAAAACCATCGGCGTTGGGCCGTTAGTGGAACTTACCGATAATTTTGAAAGCGACATGAAACACATACGCGAAATTTATCGGCCCTACATCGGCAAGCATCGTGGAACCTTGTAGGAGCGCCTTTAGGCGCGAGCGATTCTTGCGCAGGCCGGTCGCGCCTAAAGGCGCTCCTACACGAGCAAATTAAATACTAAATCGATAACTCAACTTCACGAGAAATAATTCATCATCGCGCAGTGAAAATGCATCGCCCAGCAAACCGAATGGGTCGCGCGAGTTATCGTTTTCGGATCCAAAGCCGCCCCGGCTATACACCACATATAAATCCGAAAGTGGCGCCAGTTCATAACGGTAGCGAATCTGAAAGCCAAGATTGTTCAAATTAAAATCTCGAATAAGGTCATTGCTCGCCACGGAATTTCCTTGTGAATCGACACGCCAGGCCTGTTTCACTTTGGCATCAAGTGCAATGGTTTCCAGCTTGACACGCAATTCCTGTTTGGTTCCAATTAGCCATTCCATGCCGGCACTCAAACCCAGGCGCTTGGCTTCGTAGGTGGCGAGTAAATTATCTTTCCGCCACAACAGCCAGTCGGGCTTGTACTCTGCATTCAAGCCAAGATTAAAGCTCAGAGAATCATTAACGTAATATTTGGGGTTGAAACTCAATTCAACATCCGAGTAATCAATGCCTTCTAGGCCTGATTGGCCGATGCGGGCATTGCGATAAAACTCCCAGTTGCCTTTGCGCGCGCTGCCGCTTTCGTAGAAAGCCATAAAGCGTGCCGGCGTTTTAACGCTGCCGTTGCCGCGCGTAATGGTGTCATTATTGCCATCCGAAAAAACCACGAATTGGAAAAATTCGTTGCCGCCACTGCGGGTTTCACTGTATCGGTTTATTCTTGCTGCGTCATAAATCAATTCGCCGCTGTCGTTTACACGTCTGGCAAGAGCATAGGTCCAATCTTTTGAACGATAACGCGAACTTGTAGGCAAATCGGTAATACGGTGCTGCAGTTCATATCTCAAATAATTGAAACTATTGCGGTCCAGATAACCAAAATCGTTGAGTTGTAAATCTGCACCAGAATGTACGAAATAGGCGTTATGGCGCCAGCCATTCTTGAGCTCCTGATTTGCACTAATCTGCATGCCGGTATCTTTGGTATTCACTCCGTTCTGGCGGATATCGGAAGCCACAAATTGGGTGGCTACATTCCAATTGGCATTGGGTTTCCAGTGATGATCGACCGAGTAAACATTGGCAACGCGATTGAGAAAGGGACTAGTGACTTGCGTTGCCATGAAACCTAAATCTTGTTTGCCAAAATCCTGTTTCAAGCGTAAGGCGTAAAAATCTCGGCCGACTGCATCAGCTTCTGATGCTGCGAACACGCCGTAATTGAGATCACCGAAACTGCCATTGAGTTTTAGCGCTGCAGTCACGTCGCCAGCACCTTTGCCGTCATCGGTCTGTCCGCCTACGCGACGGGTATAAATTAGATTGCCGCCGCCGCCACCAAAGCCGACATTAAAAAGGCTTTGGTTTTCGGTAAAGAAAGGCCGCTTATCGCTGAAAAAAGTTTCGGCGGCATCGAAATTCACCACCAACTGGTCACTTTCGACCTGACCAAAATCCGGATTCAAGGTCGCCGTTAATTGAAAACGAGAATTGGGTTTCCAGTAAATATCGGCACCGCCATCAAACGAGGTACCTTTGTTCAAAATATCGCTAACACCCGCCACATAAGGCGTGATGGCCAACAAGGATTGGCTATATTGCGGTATTTCAATTTTATTGAAGTCCGACAAAAAGCGCGGACGGGTATAGCTTGCGGCAGGCCATGCCATGCGCTCGCCTGTGGTACCAATAACGCGATCCAGATAAATCGCAATCGTACGTTTATCGCCATCGGCTTTTTGCATCGGTGCGATGTACCAGGGGATCAACATTTCTGCCGACCAAGTGTCACCTTCCTCGCTAACGGCATGTTCCCAAATACCGTCCCAGTCGTTGCTGAAATTGTTTTCATTGCTGATTACGGCGTCTTGAATGCCATTGGTCAAATTCAAGGTGAAGTTGTAACCAACACCACCGTTGCCGTCGTAATCGACCATCAAGTTCACGCGATCAACTTGCGCGTCTCCATCACGACGCGTGCGCGCACGTGTGCGGGGCACGGTGCTTGGCTGGGTATTGCGAAAACCGATGGCCAAACCTTCTGGGGTTGAAAGTATCCAGGCTTCAGTGGGATAAGGCGTGTCTGCGCCGGTTAAAGGCTGCACCAGCTTGAAGTCGGTTATGTGCTTAGCGCCAGCCCATTCGCTTTCGGAAATTATTCCGTCAACTTTAATACTGGCAGCCAGAACGGCTTGGGAAAATAAAGCGCTGATGGCAATGAAAAGCGCAGTGCGGAGCGCTCGTGAGGATAGGTGCATGATGCGCCCCTGATCGAAGGATCTTTTTATGGTCGCTGCATATTAGTCCTGCACGGAGCAAACAGCATATGCAGGAAGTCACGCAGGGTTTCTTTTAGGAGCGCTCACGAGCGCGAATGCCTGATCACAAAACGCATTCG
>JAYSXB010000323.1:0-17063 GCA_043717775.1 Arenimonas sp. | reverse complement strand
GCGAACTTCGATGGGCTGATTGATAAAGGCAGTACTGACTTTTAATGCGGCTGCTTGCAATGCAAAGCGTTCAAAAGCACGCCCTGCTGCTATCCAGCTTTTTTTGTCGTCGCTATCGCCAATAAATGCGATGACCCCGGCAGAGCTGCGTATATTTTTGGAATCAATATCTGCCTGTTTTTCACCCGATAAAAATGTGCTGAATAGTCGGCGCCCCAGCCAAGCGGGAACCGAAGGCTGCCCGCTGATTATACCAGGCAATCCATCGCCCTTTGCTATTGCCTCGTCGGCATTAAAGCGAATCCAGTCTTTTAGTTCTCCGACAAAGGCTGCGTCGGAAAATTGTGCAAGATTACCTTGTCGCACATATTCAAGCATTTGTTCTTTGTATTTTGCTGATTGCAAAAAAAGTGGCTTGATCTCACCGCTTGTTGCTGCAGCAATCAGACTCTTTTCCACAGGCAGCGCGAGAGATTTACCATCATAAGGAACGCGGCTGCAACGACGCTGCGTAATGGCGGCCGATAAATTACCATGTTGAATAACGGCCGACGGATTAAATTCTATGACAATGGTATCGTTCGCCGCCTCGTAATGCACTTCACTGTTAAAACCATTAGCGGCGGCAGCTTGTACAATATTTTCGGCTGCGCAACCTAGGCTTTTAAATAAATGGCTGTCGTCGGGATCTACAGCCGGGCAACGGCGAGTGTAATCGGGATAAATAGTGATGGAATTATTTTGTATTTTAAATTTCCATGGCTGCACATTATGGCTTGATGCTGCCAATGTGGCCATGCGAACCCATTCACGGCGTTGTTCGAAAGAATTCAGGTTTGATCTGCTGACGGGACGCCAAGTTTTATCGACTTCGGTCTGATATTTTTCACGATTTGTAGCACCCGACATGGAGCATGAAGTGCTAAAAGCGACTGATGCGGCCGCCGATAATTTTAAAAAATTTCGCCGACTTGTGCAGGCATAATAATTAGTCAGAATTTTTTCTGAATATTGCAGTTCCTGAATATTTTTTCCTGATAGTTTCATGACAAACCTCTGAAATTATAATTGGTATTTTTCCAAAAAAAATTATTCAAATGCGTCGCTCAATTTCAGCAACGCGGTCTCGCACCGTAATTTCGCCCAAAACTTTCAATTGCTTGGACAAAGCGATCCAGATGTCGTCAGCGGCGATAACGCCTAGCAGGCTGCCGTTTTCATTTAGTACCGGAAGTCGTCTAACGCCTTGATCATGCATGATGGCGATGGCATCGAAAACGCTTTGGGTTCTGCCACAGCAATAGACCGGCTTGCTCATTACGTCACTGACTAGAAGCGTCTCTGGAGTTAAACCGGCAGCCACAACCGCAACAATAATATCGCGGTCGGTAAGAATGCCAATCGGCCTGCGTTTGCCATCCAGGTTTTCTACAACAACGACATTGCCAACATGACGCTCCCGCATCATAACTGCCGCTTCTATCAACGACTCTGTTGCAACAATATGAACAACGTGATGGGTACAAATATCCTGGACACGCATGACAAAACTCCTCAGTTCAAATTATCGATATTTTTACGTGGCCACTTCAAACATTTACTATGAACCAATCAACCATGAATTAACGGTCATCTGTCTTTCAATTGAGCACTACCACCCAGAGTTCGATAAACCCATGGGTGCCACTTCGCCAGGTCCAATGCCGCGCCTGCCAATAAACCGATAACAATGGCGATAACCGTCGCTTGAAGAGTCGGCACCGCAAAATAAAACACGCCACGCAGCCATGGTATTGCAATGAAGATTGTGACCAGCGTTACTGAAACCGCCGCTATTAGCCAGTAAGCGCGATGCTGTGCGCTGAAAAAGTTTACAAAAGAAATTTTTCGGCTCGCAATAATGCGAATCATCATTAAATTGCCTGCGGTCAATGTCAGGAATGTCAGGGTTCTGGCTAAGTCTGTGCTCTGTCCGCTCAACAATGCCCAACGATAAACCAGTAAGCAGGTCAGTAATAAAACCCCACCCTGTACTAAACCTAAAATAAGTTGCGGCAGTCCAATTAAGCCTTCGTTTATTGGCCGTGGCGGCAGTTGCATAATGTCTTTTTCTTCAGGTTCGTTCTCGAAAGCAAATGCACACATGGGGTTGATGATCATTTCAATCATCACCACGTGTACCGGCATCAACATGATCGGCCAGCCCATCAATACCGGGATAAGAGCTAGGCCTGCAATGGGCACATGCACCGCCACGATATACAGCATGACCTTGCGCAGATTGTCGAAAATGCGTCGTCCTAAACGAATGGCTGCAACAATTTTTCCAAAATCTTCTTCCAATAAAACAATCGCGGCAGCTTCGCGGGCAACATCGGTACCGCTTTGTCCCATGGCAATGCCAATATGCGCTGCCTTTAATGCCGACGCATCATTAACACCATCACCGGTCATCGCTACGACTTCGCCCGATAGCTTTAGCGCTTGCACTAGCCGTAATTTTTGCTCGGGCATAATTCTGGCGTAAACATCAGTGTGTTCGACAGCGTCTTGCAGCATTTTGTCGTCCATTGCTGCAAGTTCTGTTCCTGTTAGCACCGCAGCATCCAAACCAATACCTGCCTGCACCGCAATTGCTCGCGCAGTGGCCGGGAAATCCCCGGTCAGCATTTTTACTTTGATACCCGCGCTACGCGCTTCGGCAACGGCTTGTGGAACCGATAAGCGTAGTGGATCTTCAAAGCCAATCAAACCCAAAAACTCGAAATCAAAATCATGTTGATTGGCAGGCAAGCTAGAACCTAGATGACGTCCGGCGGCAACAGCAAGAACTCGCATACCATTGGTCGCAAGCTGAGAAACTTGCTGCATGAGTTTTTCGGTTTGCTCAAGCGAATAGTGGCAGAGATCAGCAATGGCTTCGGGCGCACCTTTGCTGGCAACTTCATAAGTATCGGTATTGGAGCGCCAAACATGTGACATGGCTAATAGCTGTGGGCTTAAACCATATTCGCGATGGAGTGGCCATTGCTCATGCAAATGCTCGGTGTTAATCAAGGTAGCAGTGGCTAATTTACGGATGGCTAGATCCATCGGATCGAAACTGCGGTCTTTGGTTGCCAGATTTGCATATTCAAGCAGTGGATGAAGATTCTCTGCTAACTGAGTTTCGGTGCCGGTTAACAGAAGATCAGTTTCATTGACATGCAAGTGGCAGACACGCATTTTATTTTCAGTCAGCGTGCCGGTTTTATCAACACATAACACCGTGGTGGCCCCGAGTGTTTCGATAACCGCAGTGCGCCGTGCCAACACATTAATTTTTGCCAGCCGCCACGCGCCTAAGGCAAAAAAGATTGTCAGGGCCAGTGGAAACTCTTGCGGCAACAAGGCCATGGAAAGTGTGATGCCCGACAAAATACCTTGTAGCCATTCACCTCGAACCACGCCATAAAAAAAAATCAGAAACACACTGAGAATGGCGGCATTGATACCAAATAAACGCACCATCTTTCCCGTATTGATTTGCAGACGCGTAGGCGCCAGTTCAATTGATGCTAATGAGGCTCCGATAGAGCCTATTTGAGTATTCTTTCCGGTAGCGATTGCTTTTGCCAAGCCTTTTCCACGGGTTACAAGGCTGCCGGAATAGACTAATGATTGATCGCCGCCGCCGGGCGCTGTTGTTGTTTCAGTAGGTATTTCCGATACCGATGCTTGTTTATTCACCGGCATACTTTCACCAGTTAATAATGACTCATCCGCGCTCAATTCCTGACAGCTCAGCAAGACACCGTCAGCAGCGATTCGTTCGCCTTCTTCTAGAATAAACAAATCACCTGGCACCACTTCGGCGCTGACAATTCGCCGGGTCTCTCCCGCGCGTATCACCAATGCATATGCGGTGCTCAGTGCTTTTAGCGCATCAATCGCGTGCTCGCTGCGACGTTCCTGCAAAATCACCATGCCAATGGTGAGCAGCGCGAATGCACTAAGTACCAAGCCCTCCGTTAGATCGCCTAGCAATAAATACAAACCGGCTGCCAATAGCAATAATAAAAACATCGGCTCAGCCAAAACACTACGTGCAATTCGTAGCCAACTACGTTGTGGCGCTGCAAGCAGTTCATTGCGCCCATATTGAGTCAGGCGCGCAGCGGCTTCTTCATGGCTTAGACCGGTCTGCGGCTTTTCATCATTGCTCGGTACGTTGCTCATGTCGATTACTCTTGATTAAGGTGAAAGCCAATGCCCGGCAATAACAAAAATCAATGCGAGAAAAACACTGGAATCGTCATATTGCCAATAAGTTCTTTGGTGACGCCGCCCAAAATTTGTTCACGAAAACGTGAGCGACTATAACCACCTGCCACAATAAGCTGGGCATCGGTTTGTTTTGCGTAATCAAGAATGGCTTGGCCGGTATTTCTTCCCATTTTCGGTTCTGTTACTACGCGAACATTCAAGCCATGGCGGGCTAAGTGAGTAGCAATATCGACGCCGGGCTGTTGTCCATGTGCACTATCGCTGACCTCCGGATCCACCATAAGCACATCAATAGATTCAGAGCGATGCAAGAATGGCATAGCGTCATGAAGCGCACGAGTCGATTCACGCGTGGGCTGCCAAGCTATGACAACACGTTTTGCAGGAATGACCGGTTTGCTACTCACAGGAATAAATAATATTGGCCGACCAGAGTCCATCAGTAATTCGGTGAAAGTTTTTTCAAAAATGCTTTTGTGCTCATGCAAACTGTTCCCCCCTATTACGGCTAAATCTGCATGTCGGGCATGGAGTGCAGACAACTGGGTTGCGTTCATCAATAAAATACTGGCTACTCGAACTTCTATTGGTCGAATATTCGTATTTACCCATTTTTTTCGAATATCACTGGCTAGACTTTCAGCCGCCTTCAGTGATTCCTCATAGATGCCAACATAAACCGGGTATGGGTTAACCCCCAATCCGGTAGAAATAGCAACCGGATATTCCACGGGTATGACAATTGCCAGATGTGCGTCTTCAATTTCGGCGACTTTAACGGCAGTCTCTATTGCAACATCATCTGCATCAGTATGGCTAACGACAAGCAAAATATCCTTAATCATGACAGTACTCCAGAATTAATTGAACGACTGATTACATCAACGTATTTTAATTTTGCTGGCATTACCTGAGCAGCATATTGATCTAAGTCAATTTGTACTTCATTCCACATTTAAGTGTAAGCCAAGGCTAGGCTTTTCTTGGTGTGCTGCCGAACAGAGCTAGCAGAGCATTGCGCGTACATTTACTGCGTTAATTCATACGTCACCCTTTGATTGATGGCTAGCAATACGTTTGATTCAAATCAAAGCACTGACGCCTGAGCGCTTGATAATGCCGCCATAACACTGGAGCACGGCCATGCTAAAGATTGTGATGTATTTATTACTGTCGCTAATAGCACTGGGCAGTTTGCTTATATTTTTTGGCGCTTATGAATGGCAGCGCGGCACAAACAAGTTACGGACGAAATTAGCTGCGACACAAACACCTATCAACACGCTGTTTTACGATGAAAGTGAGCTGGAAAATTTACCCGCTCCGGTACAGCGCTATTTCAAAGCAGTATTAAAAAATCAGGCGCCGATCATTAAAGCGGCCAATTTCCATCAAGCCGGCACTTTTAATATGGGCGAAACCACCCCGCAGTGGCGTCGTTTTGAAGCGGATCAACAAGTGTTTACACATACACCGGGCTTCGACTGGAATGCTCGCATTAGTATTTTCCCCGGCTTCAATGTTTATGTGCATGACGCTTATGTAGCAGGCGAAGGGCTTTTGCAGGTAAAGCTATTGGGCGTATTTCCAGTAGCGGATATTCGTGGTACTCCGGAAGCGGCACAGGGCGAGTTAATGCGTTATTTGAGTGAAGGCATTTGGTATCCCACGGCATTACTGCCTAGCCAAGGCGTGTTGTGGCAAGCCATTGATGACACTAGCGCACGCGCGACATTGACTGATGGCAATACTAGCGTATCACTGGACTTTCATTTCGATGCGAACGGTTTAGTCGATACCATTCATGCCGATTCACGCACGCGCGGCGTGGGCGCAAAAATAGCCAATGCGCCCTGGGATATTCGACTCTGGAATTACCAAAGCTTTCAAGGCATGAAGGTACCCACTGAAGGTGAAGTTGCCTGGGCATTGCCCAATGGGGCTTATCCCTATTGGCGTGGCCGTGTTGATAGCGCCAGTTATGAATTTGCTACCCCCTAATATATTTGATTCAAATCAAGACGGCGAGTGGAATCAACGCGCAAGATAAATCAGAAAAATTCAAAGGTGAGCCCCATGCCCATGCACTTTATCGACACCCAGGATTTTGATAAATCCACCTTGCTCGATTTGCTAGACCTGATTCAATTATTGAAACAGGCTGACCGACAAGGTGCCTGCCCAAAATTACTCGACAGTGCATCGCTCGGCATGATTTTTGAAGAGCCCTCAACCCGTACGCGCGTATCATTTGAAGTGGCGATGACCAAACTCGGGGGCCATGCCCTGTATTTGAAACCGGGTGAAATTCATTTGGGAGTGCGGGAATCTTTATCCGATACTGCCAATGTGCTGGAGCGCATGGTCGATGTGATTGAAGCACGTACGCTTAAGCATCAAACCGTGCTTGATTTAGCATCATGTTCCGATGTGCCGGTAATCAATGGCTTAACCGATTACAACCATCCAACACAAGCCTTGTGCGACATATTCACGATGCGGGAATTTAGTGGCCGAGGTCGTGAACTTGAAGCTCTGAACGTGGTATTTGTTGGCGATGCTACCAACGTACTTAATTCCTTGGCATTAATTTGTACGCAATTTGGTATGAATTTTACCCATTGTGCGCCGCAGGCTTATCAAGCCACGCCAGCATTGCAGGCATTGGCAAAAGCCAATTGCCAAGTCTCGGGTGGAAGTTTCACATTAAGCGACGACCCGATGAGCGCAGTGGCACAAGCGGATTTTGTCTATACCGATTTATGGTGGTGGGTCGGGCAGGAGAGTGAAATCCCTGAGCGTACCAAAGCCTTTATGCCGCGCTATCAAATCAATAGCGAACTACTGAAGCACGCGCCGCCGCATTGTCGCTTGATGCATTGCCTACCGGCTTCGCGTGGCGTTGAGGCCACAGATGAAGCATTGGATTCCGATCGCTCAATTATTTTTGATCAAGCCGAAAACCGTTTGCATACCGAAAAAGCTTTGTTGGTTTGGTTTACCTACCCACGTTTACGACGTGCCAGTGCAGAAGTGTTGGCATTAAATAAAGCCCGTGCAGAAATATTCTTGAATGAGCGGCTGCCTAAATAAAGGATTGAGCATGAATGCAACCAGCATAAAACCATTGGCAACACCGCGAGTATTCAAACGCGTCTTGAAACGCATTGATATGCTGTTATTTACCGTTTGTGCCATTTTGATTATTGATCAATTGGCGGCGTCGGCGTCCATTGGTGTCTCGTCCATTTTTTGGTGGGTGTTTACGCTGATTCTGTTTTTTATCCCCTATGGCATGATCACGGCCGAACTGGCTTCAAAATATCCTGAGCAAGGTGGCATTTATGCCTGGGTAAAACGCGCTTACGGACCACGCTGGGGCGCACGTACTTCATGGCTGTATTGGGTGAATGTGGCGCTATGGATGCCGTCGGTGTATTTATTGTTTTCCGGCATGCTGGCACAAATTCTTAATATTGAACTGGGCCTGTGGTCGCAAATTGGTTTAGCCATTGTTTTCACCTGGATAACGGTGTGGGTGAATATCGCTTCACTGGAAATCGGTAAATGGGTACCGAATTTTGGCGCTGTATTAAAAGCGATTATTATGTTGGCCATTGGCATTGGTGGCCTGTGGTACGCCAGCCAACATGGCGTGGCGAATGATTTTTCATTCAAAAACATGCTGCCTAAACTAAGCGATGGCCTGGGGTTTTTGCCAGTGATTGTTTATAGCTTTCTGGGCTTTGAATTGATCTCGGGCGCCAGCGAAGAAATGCAGAACCCCGAACAAGATGTCATCAAATCCACAGTGATCGCCGGCATCTTAATTACTCTGTTTTATATGCTGGGAACTATTGGTATTTTGATTGCGCTTCCCATTGAACAAATCAGCTTGATCGAAGGCTTGATTGATACCTTGCGTAAAATTTTTGGTACCAGTACTGTTGCTAATGTCACTGTTTTTGCGCTCGGCGTTGCGGCGCTTTATACGCTTTACGCCAATATGGTGACTTGGTCGATGGGAGCGAATCGCTCGATTGCCGAGGCATCTTATCGTAAAGATTTACCTGCCATATTCGGGCAAATGCACCCGGTTAACCAAACGCCGCGGAGCGCAGCAATTATCACAGGGCTTGTATCGACGGTCGTTGTTATTGTTTATGGATTACTGGCAGCAGATGCCGAAGATTTATTTTGGACATTATTTAAATTCTCGACCATTATTTTTCTGCTGCCATATTTGCTCATGTTCCCGGCTTTCATTCGCTTGCGCCGCCATGAACATCAAGCAGAAAAAGCTTATGTGGTACCAGGTGGATTAGCTATCGCGACGATATTAGCCATTGTTTGTCAGTTGTTTATTGTGCAAGCCATCGTGCTGTTTGTCTGGGTTCCCGGTAAGCCATTTTTGACCTATGAAACTTTAGCCATCGCCATTGGCACCTTGCTGGTGTTAATTGTTGGCGAAATATTAATTCATCTTGCTCAAACGAAAAGCTCAGCTTCATTGCAAGGATCTGCATTATGAGCCAAACATTAAACACCCTACCGCGTGCCGATGGTTTTCGGATGCCGGCCGAATGGGAGCCGCATACTGGCTGTTGGATGCTATGGCCCGAACGTCACGATAATTGGCGCATGGGCGCCTATCCTGCCCAACATGCCTATGCTGAAGTTGCAAATGCTATTGGCAAATTTGAGTCTGTCAGTATGGGCGTATCGGCGAATGCATTCGAGGCGGCACGAGAAATTCTCGATCCACAAATTCGCCTGATCGAAATGTCATCGAACGACGCCTGGATTCGCGATTGTGGCCCAACATTTCTGGTGCATGAATCAGGCGAAATACGCGGCGTGGATTGGCAGTTTAATGCCTGGGGTGGTCTTATCGATGGCCTGTATTTCCCTTGGGATAAAGATGATTTAGTTGGCGAGAAAGTACTGGAAATTGAACGTGATGCCCGTTATGCGCCCGAGTTTATTCTGGAAGGTGGCTCGATTGATGTGGATGGCGAAGGCACCTTGATCACTACCGAGCAGTGCTTGCTAGGTCCTGATCGCAATCCTGATTTATCCCGCGAAGCTATTGAAAAGCTATTGCAAGATTATTTATCTATCGAAAAAATTATTTGGCTTGGTGAAGGTGTTTACTTGGATGAAACCAAAGGCCATATCGACAATATGTGCCGCTTCGTAGCGCCCGGACATTTGGTGTTGACGTGGACTGATGATATCGACGACCCGCAATATGCTATTTCACACGATGCACTGCGTCGTTTGGAAAACGCGACCGACGCCAAGGGCCGAAAACTTATCGTGCACAAATTACATCAGCCCACACCTATCCTAATTACCGCCGAAGAAGCTGCCGGGGTTGATAAAGTACGCGGTACTTTGCCGCGTAAAGCGGGTGATCGTTTAGCAGCTTCGTATGTTAATTTTTATATCGCCAATGGCGCTGTTATCGTTCCACGCTTTAACGATGCACAAGATACGGCTGCCTTTAAAAATTTGGCAGAACTTTTTCCTAATCGAAAAATTATTGATATTCCTGCACGAGAAATTTTATTAGGTGGCGGTAATATCCACTGCATTACCCAACAAGAACCGCTTGGTCGCCGCTCATGGCAAACCAACGGCGCCAGCATTGCAGCGAATATGACTGGGCAGAATATTTCATGCTAGTCGTCGCCGCACTGGGCGGTAACGCACTACTCCGTCGCGGCGAAAAAATGGATGCCAGCGTGATGGAAGAAAATGTGAAGCGCGCGGCAGCCGCCTTGGCACCCATAGCACGCCAACATCAATTAGTGATTACCCACGGCAATGGCCCGCAGGTCGGTCTGTTAGCACTACAGTCTGCCGCTTACACCCAAGTAGCTAGTTATCCACTTGATGTGCTGGGTGCCGAAACCGAAGGCATGATTGGTTATTTGATTGCCCGTGAAATCCACAACCAAGTGCCGGGTAAACAAGTCGTTACACTATTAACACAAACCGTAGTACGTAGCTCAGGCCCGGCCTATGACGCGCCCAGTAAATTTATTGGCCCGATTTATTCGCAAGCCGAGGCTGAAAAAATACAGGCCGAAAAAGCCTGGCAGTTCAAACGCGATGGCGATGCCTTTCGTCGCGTAGTGCCATCACCGGAACCGTGCCGAATTATCGAATTGCCAGTCATACTGCAACTGATTGATGATGATGTAATCGTGGTCTGTGCCGGTGGCGGCGGCATTCCGGTCACGCTAGATCACGATGGAAAACTCATTGGTGTTGAAGCCGTAGTCGATAAAGATTTAGCCTCGGCTTGGTTAGCAATTGAATTACAGGCCGATATTTTATTATTGCTGACCGATGTCGATGGTGTGTATCAAGATTGGGGCAAACCCCATCAACAGCGCATCGAAAAAATCACCGCCGCAGAACTTCAACAACTGCAATTCCCCGCCGGTTCGATGGGGCCAAAAATTGAAGCGGCCAGTCGTTTTGTATCCTGCGAAGGCAAGATGGCGGTGATAGGTGCATTGGAAGACGCTAGTAAAATGATGAATGGCCAAGCCGGTACCTGCATACAGCTTCGCGAATGAAACACAAAATACTTGATCATTTGAAGCCTTCATACCAAGCAATACTTTAGTCATGGAAAGAAAACGAATATTGATATTTGGCGCGGGTGTAATTGGCTCGATATATGGCGGGAAATTAGCATTAGCTGGCCACAATGTTTCAGTTTTAGCGCGCAATAACCGCCTGAAAGAACTTGAACTTAATGGACTTCTACTTTCTGAAAATGGAAAGCAAACCGTTAAAACAAATGTTACGGTTATTTCAGAATTAAAAACTGATGATATCTATGATTATATTTTCGTGACCCTAAGGAAAGACCAAGTAAAAGAGGCCTTACCTCTTTTAGGCCAAAATAAATCAAAGAATTTCGTGTTTATGGTCAATACGGCAAGCGGCTATTCTGATTGGATTGCTGAAATTGGACTTGAAAGAGTAATCCCGGCATTTCCAGGGGCAGGTGGAAAAATTGAAAATGGAATTGTATTTTATTCTTTGACATCAAGATTCGTGCAGCCAACAACGCTTGGCGAAATTGATGGAAAAGCAACACAGCGAATTAATGAATTAGTCAAAATATTAAAGAATGCAGGATTTCCTACCTCAATTTCAAAAAAAATGGATAGTTGGCAAAAGTCGCATGTAGCCATGGTATGCCCACTTGCTTATGGAATTTATTTTGATGGAGGCAATAACTATACTTTCTCAAAAAATAAACCTGCAATTATTCAAACGAATATGGCATTGAAAGAAGTATTTAGTTTCATAAAAACCTCCGGGATTGGAGTTGAGCCTGGAAAATTAAACATGTTTAGATTGATCCCATTGCCCATTCTTAACTGGTTAATCCCACTAATATTTAATACAAAATGGGCGAAAACAGTGATCTCAAATCATGCACTGACAGCTCGTGACGAGATGAAAATGCTATTAAATGATTTTATTTTATTAGCTGAAAGCAAAGAATGTAACTTAAAGGAATTAAAAAAATTAAGGCCCTCTCTGCGCCATTCAATCTAGCGTGAGATCTGCCTTACTTGGTGAGCTACCGAAACACAGATTTCAATTTTTGTCGAACTGAGGCCACGCATGTTCCTAGAGATACTTATAGCAACACAAGATTTGGGAAGGTTGCATCAGATTGCCTCCGTTTTAATCCGCTATGGCTTTGGTGATGTTGTACAGCGACTTGGCATGGCCAATGCCTTGGAACGCACCGGCCATATTTTACATTTGCAAAAACTGGAAGAGCTGGCACATCTCTCTGCTCCCACCCGTATGCGCCGTGCTTTGGAAGAATTGGGGCCGACTTTTGTAAAGCTGGGCCAGCTATTAGCCACGCGCGTAGATTTATTCGGGCCCGAATGGATTGCCGAATTCGAGAAGCTGCAAGATCAGGCTCCATGCGTCGCAATAGAACAAATCCGCTCGCAATTGATAGAAGACTTTTCAGAACCTCTCGAAATTTTGTTCAAGGAGTTTAATTCCGAACCACTCGCAGCTGGTTCCATTGCCCAAGTGCATCGTGCTCGTCTGCATGACGGCACTGACGTTATCGTTAAAGTACGACGGCCGGGTATTCGCGCAATTATCGATGCCGATATGCGTCTGCTGCAAAGATTCGCAAAAATGCTGGAAAACGAATCGAACGAGTGGCGGCGGTTTCATCCATTCGATGTGGTCCATCGTTTCAGGGCTTCACTGTATCGCGAGCTCGATCTCGCCACCGAATGCCATAATGCGGAGCGCATTGCACAAGCATTTATTGATCATCAAGAATTAATTGTGCCGAAGGTGTATTGGCAGTTCACCAGCGAACGGGTGAATGTGCAAGAGTTTGTTCAAGGTATTCCTGCGCATGATTTGGCTGATATTGATGCTGCCGGTTTAGATAAGGTAAAACTCGCAAAAATCGGCGCCAGCACGGCATTAAAAATGATGTTGCAAGACGGTTTTTTTCATGCCGATCCGCATGCCGGAAATGTTTTCTATTTGCCGGACAATCGGGTTGCCCTAATTGACTACGGCATGGTCGGACATTTGTCCGACAAGCGGCGCAATGAGGTGGTTGCCCTTCTGCAGGCGATGGTACAACGTGATTCCGAACTAGTGATCGATGTGCTTTTGGAATGGACGGACGATGCAGTTGTTGATAATGACAAATTGAAACTAGCTGTTGACGAATTTCTTGATCAGTACCATGGCGTTCCGCTCAAACAATTAAACCTGAGCACTATGTTGAACGATGTCACAGTGATTTTACGTGACAATCAATTAGCCTTGCCACCGGACCTGGCAATGCTGATCAAAGTGTTCGTGATACTCGAAAGCATGGGCAGAAAGTTGGACCCCGACTTCGATATGGCCAGCGAAGCGGCCCCATTTCTGAGTAGTGCACTGCGCGCTCGCTACAGCCCAAGTGCGATGACAAAACGCGGACAACGCGCTTTGCGAATTTCATGGGATATGCTTTCGGCATTACCGGAAAGTTTACGAGAAATTTTACGACATGCACGTACCGGCAATCTCAAAGTCAGCATTGATCTGGAACGCTTGAAACATTTGGGCAATCAACTGGATCATTCGGCCAATCGACTCACGATAGGCGTCGTGATTGCCGCATTGATTATCGGTTCATCGATTGTCATGACTGTAAAAGGCGGGCCCACCTTATTGGGTCTGCCGGCATTTGGTTTGCTCGGTTTTCTGGGCGCTGTTTTTGGCAGCCTGTGGTTGCTTTATTCCATCTGGCGAAGCGGCGGCGGAAAATAAACGTAGGGTGCAACCATCAACCGGTGGCACACCGTTGATGATTCCACCACAGATTGCGATGGTGTTTGGCAAATACCGCATGAAGGGTATTTTGGTGGATACCGCAAAGAGCGCGGGATCCACCCTACGTTATTATTTTTCAATGTGGCTTATGGGCTTCGACGTGATCAACAGCTTTAAAATTTCTGCCTGTATTTGTTCGTCGTGCCCGACCCAAACATGGCCGCCTTCATTGAAGCCAATAAATTTTGCGCCTGCAATTTGGCTGGCAGTATATTCCGCGCTGGCATAAGTGCCGTAACGATCGTCACGTGTGCTTATGATTAATGTGGGCGCGTGAATTGACTCCAGCGACATACGCTGCATGTTTTTACCCACTGCTGTATCGCTGAGTAAACCCTGCGCACGCGCGGATACCGGTAAAATATTATCAAGTATCGCGTTTATACGAGCACGTTCTTGCGGGCTGGCAGATGCAAGCTGTTCGGGTGGTGTGGCCAACACATATTTGATCACTGGGTCGCGCGCAACATGAAGCCCGACCCAGAAAATAAAATCCGATCCCAGCAGTCGCATCATCATTCTTTCAGTCGATGGCGACATCACTTCAGCCGAATCTGCTTGCGTACTTGGTTTATAGGTGAGTGGCACCAGCAGTACCAATGCGCTCACTCGATCAGGGTGGCGGATAGCCATTTGCATTGCCGACGGTGCACCGGCCGAGCCACCTAATATGGCAGCTTGGCGAATATTCAAGGCATCGAGTAAACATACATGTGCGTCGGCCTGTGCTTGTGGAGAAGCATCAATCGGCATTGGGGTTCTTAAGTAGCCAAAGCGTGACATGGCAATAACTCGAACGCCTTTTGTTGCCAGCTCGCCTGCAAAAGCCATACCTTGATCATGTCCACCGCCACTGCCGTGCACCATTAACAACGGAATACCTTCGCCTGCTTCCTGATATTCGATTGGACCACAGCGTGTAGCAATCAATACACTGCCATTCGCAGCATGTGCACGGGCTAATTTCATATCGCGATTAAAGTGCCACCCAATTGAAATGGCGCCGACCAAAACAATCAGTGCCATGAAGAACAATAGGCGCCTGCTAATCTTAAAAATATTATGTCTGGATACAGAAAGCTCTATTTTTGAACGGCCATCATTACCATTGGGGGCTTGCTTGCTTATTTTCTTGGTCGTCATTTTTTATAACTCAATGATGTGTTGATCTAAAGCTCTGCGAGCCTATAAAAATCAATTTCTGTTTCTGTTTATTAATCATACCCAAACAGAAATATCAGTTCGCCAGCGCACAAACCTCGCATGCACACCTACATTTTACGAAGAATATTTACCAGCTCGGGAGAGAAAATAACGTGGCTTTTTCACATACTAAGTTCAACACTACTTTTTCTTTTTAAAATATAGGTAGCACAATATTGTGCTGGCAATAGCACCTAGCATGGCGGCTGCCGAATCTTTTTGTGCATCCCAAATGTCGCCCTGGGTACCTAAGTAGGCCTGCCCTAATGGCCCACCAAAAATCTCGGCGGCTTGCCACTCAATCATTTCAAACAATTCGGAATGCGACATAATAAATGTTATGGGGACCAGATATCGCCAAAAACCAAGCAAGCTGGCACGCGCTTGAAAAATTTCTGCGCAAGCGGGCAGTATTAAAAATCCGTACAAGAAATGTACTGCACGATCAAAATGATTACGCTCAAAACCCAAGGCAGCATTAATGTCCAAGCCTGTTATACGATGGAACCAAGTACCATAGGGCACTTCAGCATAAGTGTAGTGCGCACCAACTTCATGCAAGCATAAAAAAATGAAGATCAAGCTATAACTAAAATTGGAAAACCGCAGATGCCGATAACTCCAAATTAGTAACGGCACCACGATAAAAACCAGTAAATTTTCGAGCAGCCAATCTTGCCGATACCAAGGAGCAATAGCCAAGGCTATCCACCAAATGAAAAATAACGTCAGCAGTAATAAGGGGTAAGTCGGGGAGCCCTGTCGGCCACGATTGTTTTTCTCGATTGGACACGCTTGACTTGTGCCGACTACATCGTCGATCAAAGATGCTGCTACCTGTAAAATATTAGCCATGGTGACCTCATTATGTATCGAGGTATAACATGCAATGCATCGCTAAGTTAGCTATATTTGCGTTTACGCATTTACCCCAAACAATGCCCCTACACCTGCTGTCAGCGCCATTGCCAGCGCACCCCAGAAAGTTACCCGCGTTGCCGATGTCATTACCGATGCACCACCTGCTTGCGCAGCTAATGAGCCAAGAACGGCAAGAAATAAAAGTGAGCTTGCCGCAACGCCCCACATCAATATTGCTTTTGGCACCAACAGCACGACTAATAATGGCAACAAAGCGCCTACTGCAAATGTGACTGCTGATGCGAGCGCGGCTTGCAGTGGCTTGGCACTTAATAATTCAGAAATACCTAGTTCATCACGGGCGTGCGTACCGAGTGCATCGTGAGACATTAATTGTGTTGCCACTTGTGTGGCCAAATTTTTATCGAGGCCACGGCCCACATAAATCATTGTCAATTCTTCGTGCTCATGGCCGGGATCTGCCTCTAGTTCTTTTCGCTCTTTTTTGATATCGGCGTTTTCGGTGTCTGATTGCGAACTGACTGAAACGTATTCACCCGCTGCCATCGACATCGAACCGGCCATTAAACCGGCAAAGCCTGCGACCAAAATACTTTTTGGGCTTGCCCCAGCGGCGGCAACGCCCAAAACCAAACTCGCAGTCGAAACGATGCCGTCATTGGCACCAAGTACTGCCGCCCGTAGCCAGCCGATGCGGTGAGTTCTATGTCTTTCGATATGCCTGATCATGATTTTTCTTCTACGGTTTGATGGCAGTATTGTAAGCCCAATAATGTCAGTGAATCACGAAGAGAAAAGCCCGATGCCCGAATGTATCATCAGCCCTTCTTGCGGGTGCTGAAATTGAATGGCGCATACAGTGGGCAAAACGCGATGCTTGAGGTCAAAATAAATACGGCCGCAAACACCATTAATGCAATACCCCATATTCCGGTCACGGTGCCACTGAAATAGAGATAGAGCAATAACACTGCGGCGACGGTTCGGATAGCTCGGTCGGTATTCGACATATTCTTGATCATGGTGATGGCTCCATTATTGAATAAAGATATCGCCTGATGGAGATATCTTTATTCAATATGCGCCATTGCTAGCAAGAGGTTTTGATTTGGGTCAAAAAAGCTCCATCGCCGAGAACCCCTATTTTGCCGTCAGCTTTTTCTTGACGGCGGGAAACGCGTTCAGAATCTTCTCGTAGGAGCACTCACGAGTGCGATGACAGATTGCGGCAATATCTAGTCTTTTCTAGCGAGCCAAGGGCACGACTAAAACTGTCGCAGATTTATCGCGCTCGTGAGCGCTCCTACGGT
>JAYSXB010000322.1:0-2586 GCA_043717775.1 Arenimonas sp. | reverse complement strand
CTTTTTGTAAATCGGCATCAATACTTAATTGAATGTCATAACCCGGACTTGCTTGCTGCATGCCAATGGTTTTTAAGGATCGACCCTGTGCATTGGTTTCAACCGATTCATAGCCAATTTCGCCACGTAGATCTTGCTCGTAGAATTTTTCCAAGCCGGATTTTCCGGTATGGGAAAGCGCGGTAAATTTACTATCGCCTAACTTCTCCAAGTCCTTGGCATCGACCCGGCCGACATAGCCAATAACATGGGCGAACATGTTTTCGTAGGGATAACGGCGTGTGAGATATGGCACCACTTCGACGTTCGGCAGACGGTAACGGTTCAATGCGAGTTTGGCACGCTCTTCTTCATTCAAGCGTAATTTTAAAACGACAGGTCGAAAACGCCCAGTGGCTTTGCGGGCTTGCTGAAAAGCTTCAAGGTCTTCGGCACTAAGCGAAATAATTTTTTTTATGGCTTCAACGGTTTTATCAATATCTTTAATTTGATCGGGCACCAGCTCGATTCGATAGGCGGGAATATTGTCGGCCAATAATTTCCCGGTACGGTCATAGATCAGGCCGCGGGCCGGGACAATAGGGCGGGGTTTGATGCGGTTAGCGTCCGAGCGTAATTGATATTCCTGATGTTGCAATACTTGTAAACGGAAATAACCAAAGGCTAGACCCAGCATGGCCAAGGCAATGCAGATAAAACCGAGAAACGAACGTCGGCGAAATTGCTCGCTTTCGGCAATATTATTTTTGATGCGTTGGCGACGTAAGCTGCGCATGAATCAGCTTTTCTCGCGGGCACGCAAACGCAGCATATCAATGCCGACAAATAGCCATGGCCATAACAACATGCCTAGTACCGGCGACAACCAAGCCACCCAGGACAGTGCATGATCGTTCACCAGCCAATGCAATAAACTCATGATCAAACGATCATTCAATAGCAAGGCAAACACTGCCAATGCTTGTTGCCACAGGGGGAAGAAGCGCAAGCGGGCACGGAATCGCGATACCAAAAACGCTAAAATAACCAAACGCAACGCTTGTTCGCCAAGCAAGCCGCTGCTGAATAAATCCGATAGCAGGCCATAAATAAAAGCGGTGCCTAAACCGGTTTTTTCTGGCGTTTCAAGACACCAATAGCAAAGAAATAATGCCAGCAAATAAGGCCGTGCTAAATCCAGGCCTGAGGGCAGCGGAATAATTTGAAACAGCAGGCCTAGCAATAAACTTGCCGTGCGCATAACGCTGGATGATTGGCGAATCATGGCGTTTTAATTTTCTCGGCTTCCACTGCGGCGGCAGGAGTTGTAATAAGTGCCGGTGTTTCGATCATTGGCTTTGCGACGGGCGGGCTGGGAATAATTTCATCCACCAATAATACTTCCAGGCCACGATCCAGGCGTGCGGCCGGTTTAGCACGGCCCACCATAAACAAACCGGTGTCATTGGGTTTCAAGCTTTCTACAATCGCGACTGGAAAGCCGGCAGGAAAACGACCGCCCATACCCGAGGTCACTAATACATCGCCTTTACGAATATCGGCACTTTGTGGAATATCGGAAATCAATAAAGAATTTGGCTCGCCGGTACCAAAGGCAATACTGCGAAACCCCGAACGTGCCACTTGCACCGGAATGGCATGGTCGGCATCCGTCACCAGCAGAGCCGTGGACTTGTTGTCTGATACTTCAATGACTTGACCCAAAATTCCGCCAGCGTCCATGATGGCTTGGCCAATTTTCACCCCTTGACGCGAACCGGCATCGAGCACAATGCGTTGTTGATACGGATTTAAATCGACATCCAGAATGCTGACCATTTGAACTTGCAAGCTGCCATTACGGGTGGCATTTAATAAATCGCGCAGGCGCTGGTTTTCAACATTAATGGCGCTCATGCGTTGCATGCGGGCATTTACAATTTGCAACTCGCGGGCCAACCTTTCATTGCTGTCTTGCAGTGCTTGTCGGGTGGCCAGTTCGCCATCAACGCCCGACCACATGCGTGCAGGCAAGGACGCTAACCACCAGATTGGTTCAATCACAACCGATAATTGTTTCCGCGTTTGCTGGCCAATATTCATGCGGTGATCGGTCAGCATTAAGGCGCTGGCCAAAATCAGGTAAGCCAGCAGTGGTAGCGTCTCGCTGGCGCTATCAGTAAACCGCTTGGAGGATGATGATGCGTACACCACGAATAGATCCCGAGCCTCTGCGTGTTTAAAAAAGCCGGCGCGATCAACGCGCCGGCATTAAGCTAATGAAATTCTGATTAATTACAAAACTGTCATTCCCGCCTATTGTGGGGAATGACAATTGATCAGAAGTTGCGCAGCGTAAAACATATTAAAAATGTCGGATACAAACAATCGCTGTTTACATTATTCCGGCGAGAAAAAATCGTTGCCGTGCATATCGACTAATTCCAATGCGCGACCACCGCCACGAGCAACGCAAGTGAGCGGGTCGTCAGCCACATGGACATGCAAACCGGTTTCTTCGGAAATAAGTTTGTCTAAATCTTTCAAGAGTGCGCCGCCACCTGTTAGTACAATGCCGCGAACGGCAACGTCGGCACACAGCTCGGG
>JAYSXB010000321.1:0-17144 GCA_043717775.1 Arenimonas sp. | reverse complement strand
CCGAGCGGCGGTCCAGAATATTATAAACAATCGGAATAATAACCAGGGTCAACAAGGTTGAAACCAGTAATCCACCAATCACGGTAATGGCCATGGGTGCGCGAACTTCTGCACCGTCACCACCAAAAAAGGCGAGTGGCGCAAAGCCAAATAGTGTTGTTAGCGTCGTCATAATAATCGGGCGTAAACGTGACTCGGCACCTCTGCAGATTGCTTCGCGTTTACTGACGCCTTCTTCGCGCAATTGATTCACTTTGTCGAGCAATACAATCGCATTTTTTACCACAATGCCGACCAGTAAGATCAAACCAATAAACACCACAATGGAAATTGGCGAGCCTTTCAACCACAAAGCCAATACTGCGCCGACAATAGCGAGCGGCACCGAGAACATAATTACGAAGGGATGCAGCAAAGACTCAAATTGTGAGGCCATTACCAAATACACCAGAAACATGGCTAGGCCAAAAGCAAATAGTAAGGATTGAATTGAACTATCCAGCTCTTCACTTTGGCCGCCGAAGGCCATTTTGACATCGGTGCCAATCGGGTTTTCACGCACAAGTTTTTTTACTTCTTGCACAGCTGTACCCAAGTCGATGTCACGCAGATTTGCCGACACCAAAGCGACACGGGTCTGATCGGCGCGGTTAATTTCGCTCGGCCCAACGGTCTCAAACACATTGGCAACGGCTGACAAGGGCACCGGGTTAACACTTTGCGGATTGATAATAATATTGCGAACGTCTTCGACCGAACTACGGTCAGCTTCGCGAGCACGCACTAACACGTCGATTTTGCGATCACGAAAACTATAACGGGTCGCGACTTCACCGCGAACCTGACGCACTACTTGATCTGCAATTTGGCGCGAGGTTAATCCCAATGCAGCAGCGCGGTCTTGGTCAAACACAATTTGTACTTCAGGATAACCCTGTTCTACGCTTGATTTTACGTCGGCGAAATGCGGTGAGTTCGCCAGCAACTTGCTCAGTTGGCGTCCGGATTTTTCAATCGATGCTAAATCTTGACCGCTTAATTCAATTTCAAGCGGTGTGGCAAAACTCAGTAATTGTGGTCGGGCAAATTTTACTTGCACATCGGGATAAGCCGACATGGTTTTACGCATACGATCGGTAATCGCTGCCTCTGCTTCACGAGTATATTTCTCGCCCAGAATCACCGTCAACTTGGCGACGTTATCGCCGGACTCGGTTGGATTGGCATCCAGACGCGTACCGCTACCGCTGACACCATAGAGTTTTTCGATATCGCTGTCTTTACCGTGAATACTCTGGATTTTTTGCACCAGACTATCGGTTTCGCGCAACTGGGTACCGGGCGATAATTTCGCCGTCATTTCAAAACGATCTTGTGCCAATTGCGGAATCAAATCGGTACCTAAACCCATCGCGACAAAAATAGAGATGACAAAGGCGATAAACGAGCTCGCTAAAATAAAACCCGGGCGATCCAATACTTTTGGCAAAATTCGGTGATAAAAAGCAGCGGCGGCTTCATAGGGCCGCAAAATAAACTCGCCGAACCGTGCCATGCTACCGCCAACATATTTTGCAAGAAAGCGAAATATCGCAACCACAACAATACTGGCACCTTCAACCAACCAGCCTGTGAATTTTTTTACGAAAGCAAAGATCTTATAAAAAAAACGACCGACTTTACCAGTCGGTGGCTCACGAACCACATCATCATCTTTGGCGAACGCCATTTGCGACGTGGCTTTCAAGGAGCTCAGCATCGGAATCAAGGTCAAAGAAACAATCAGGGACATGGCCAAGGCAATTGAAACCGTTAATGCCTGATCTTTAAATAGTTGTCCGGCAATACCTTCGACAAACACCAGCGGAAAAAACACGGCAATCGTAGTCAGCGTTGAAGCGACAACGGCCATACTGACTTCACGTGCGCCTTCAATGGTGGCTTCAACCAAACCCAGTCCGCGCTCACGCGCTTTGGCAATACTTTCCAGCACTACAATCGAGTCATCGACCACCATGCCGGTCGCCAACGCCAGGCCGGCCATCGACATTACATTCAAGCTAAGGCCAAGCATGTCCATGAAAAAGAAGGTGGAAATAATCGAGACCGGCAAGGACAAGCCAATGACAAAAGTGCTCCAACCATCGCGCAGGAAAAAGAAAATAATCAGAATAGCGAAAAAGCCGCCCATCAAGGCTTCAAATTTGACTTCCGTTAAAGCGCTCTCGATGAATTTGGATTGGTCATCAATGGTGTTGATGGAATAACCGTCAATAACATAATCGCCCGCGACTTTAGATTTTTCTTGAGGTTTTGAAGGATCGACATTGGCATTTTGCAAACGCTTAAGGGTTTCGTGTACGGCCTTTGCAACGGCGACAGTATTGCCATCACCCTCTTTATAAATCGCCAACTCGACCGATTCGCGGCCTTGCATGCGAATAATTGCTTCACGTTCTTTATAGCCTTGTACAACGGTCGCCACGTCTTTCAAACGCACCGGCACATTATTTTGTGTGGTGATCAGCAAGTCCTGCATTTGTTCAAGATTGCTGAATTGGTTGACGGTACGAACCAAATAGCGCTCGGCGCCCTCTTCAATCCGGCCACCTGAAATATTAATATTTTCCTGTTTTAAACGATCAATCACGAGGCTCGAAGATAAATTTAATTGTGCCAAACGCTGGGTGTCTAGTTGCACCTGAATTTGGTCTTCGTAACCACCGCCCACTTTTACAGCGGCCACGCCATCGACCGGTTCCAGGCGCTTCTTTAAAGTCTCTTCCGCGTAACGACGAAGACGCATCAATTCAGCGGCTTGATTACCAGTGGAGCTTTCATTAACCGACATCACCAAACGTAAAATTGGCTCGGTGGTGGGATTAAAGCGCAGCAATACCGGTGGCGTAACATCCAATGGCAAACGTAGAGTGTCGAGTTTGTCACGTACGTCGAGGCTGGCTTTATCCATATCGCTGCCCCAGGCAAACTCGAGCACGATATCGCTTTGGCCGGCGCGTGAGACCGATTTAAGTTTACGCAGACCTTTGACCACGCCGACCGATTCTTCAATCGGCTCGGTGATTAATGTTTCGATTTCAGCCGGTGCGGCGCCGGTGTATTCGGTACGCACCGTGAGTGTTGGATAGGTAAGTTCAGGCAGCAAATTTACTTTTAGACTGGTCCAGCCAATCGCGCCAAACAACACCATAGTGACGGCCGCCATCGCGATGGTGACGCGACGCCGGGTAGAGAATTCGACTACATTCATTTTTTGGCAACTCCGGCCGAAGGTGCAACTGCTTTAGTAGATTTTGCGCCCAATACTTGTACTTCGGTGCCATCACGTACGGCGACTTTACCGGCAGTGATTACGCGATCACCTTCTTTCACACCCGATAATATTTCGGCAAATTCGCCAGTGGTGTAACCGAGCTTGACCGGAACCCGGGCAGATTTATTACCACGAACAACATAGACCGCGGTTTCACCTTCGTCTTCAAGCAATGCGACCCGTGGAATCGTCAAAATATTCTGGCGCTGATCAAAAATAACTTCGATGCGGCCAAACATGCCGGGACGTAGTGCTTCATTACCTGCAAAGGCACACACGACGCGGAAAGTGCCGGTGCCCGAATCCACTACCGGGCTTACGCGATCTACTTTACCTTCAAATACCTGACCCGGAATGGCATCAACGATCATGCGCAAAGGCATGCCTTGTTTCAGCACCGCCATTTCGCGTTCTGGCACATTGAGCACCGCTTCAAGACGTGAGTTATCAACAATGCGAAATACCGGTGCGTTCAAGTTAATTAAGTTGCCTGGCTTTACCATGCGTTGCGCGACGACACCATTAATAGGTGCGATGATATTGGTATAGCTCAATTCCAATCTAGCCAAGGCCAGACTTGCGCGTGCGGCTTCGAGCTCATAACGAATTTGTTCGTCAGAGTCGGCGCTGACTAATTTTTCCTGACGTAACTTTTGCGAACGACGATAATTATTTTCCAACTTGTTGACCGTTGCTGCCGAGCGTTCGGCTTCAAGGCGCACACGGTCACCGTCTAATCTTGCCAAGACTTGACCTTTATGCACGACCTGACCTTCCTCGGCCAGCAGTTGCACCATCACACCCGAGGTCTTAGCCACGACTTGCGACTCGCCTGGGGCTTCAAGATTGGCGGTACCGGCATAACTAGCGGTAATGGCTTGGCGCCCAACACTGACCACTTCAACCGGCACGGCTTCTGGCTTCTTCTCGCCTTCTTTACCGTCCTTACCAGACTCTTCGGTCTTGGCGGTTTCTTCAGAATCAGCCTTTTTACCGCCCTGGCAGCCGCTTAAAACAAGGCTGGCCATGACCATTGCAAGCAATACTGACGGTAATGGGCGAAGTGTGAGGTTTGAGTTTTTCATTGATATCCGTTTCCGATGTCGAAGGCCGAAGCCAAGCGGTGTGTTAGTTGCATAGAACAGTACAGGATTGGTTCATGTTTGCGTATGTGCCGGAAGTCAATGTGACCTATGAACGAATGAGACATGTCGCACAAATGTGAAAGCTGCAGCCCACTGTCTGTAATGCTGCGCAGCGGCTATAATCTGCTTTTTCCGACCCATTGCCGGATTTTTCCAATGAAATCATCTCTATTTTTACTGGCGATACTCTTTGTTGCCGCCAACACACAGGCTGCGGAGCTGAAAGGCGATCCCAAAGCAGGTAAAACCCTGGCTTATACCTGCACAGGCTGCCATGGCATTTCCGAATATAAAAATGCTTACCCCAGTTATCGGGTGCCGAAAATAGCCGGTCAGCATGAAAAATATCTACTGGCAGCACTTCATAGCTATAAAAAAGGTGAGCGCAATCACCCGACCATGAAAGCGCAAGCCTCCAGTTTTTCAGATCAAGACATCGCTGATATAGCAGCGTATTTGTCCAGCCCGTCCTCCAAGAAGTAATTAAGGAAACCACACATGATTATCCGTAGCCTCCTTATTACGACAACTTTGTTGTTCGCCGGCAATGTTGCTGCAGTGTCGGTAAAAGGCGATGCCGCCAATGGCAAAAAAGTATTTGAAGCCAGCAAAGATACCAAAGGCCAACCCGTTGCCGCATGCGCCAGCTGTCATGGTGTCGGCAGTACCGGTAAATTGCCGGATGGCAGCGCAGCCCCGAATGAAAACCCGATTATTGCAGGTCAATATTCCGATTATTTAAGCAAAGCGCTGCACGATTATAAAAACAAAAAACGTGCGCACCTGGGTATGCAAGGCAATGCCGGCCGTTTATCCGACAAAGAAATTGCCGACGTGTCGGTGTACCTCGGTACCCTGAAAAGCAAAGTGCATGATTTAAGCGAACATGAAGATTGATCTTCATTATTTCGTAATGCAATAAAGGCCCTTGCGGGCCTTTATTTTTGGGAACCATAGGGTGCCGCCTTCGGCGCACCAAGTGACGATCATCGAAAGCGGTGCGCGACACGCCTGAGCTATCCCTACAGAATATCGTTGTAATGCAATACGCTGGTGGGTGCTCGGTTTTGGGTAATCGTAGAATCAAGGACGCACAGTTCTAGATTTCCTGTTCCTCGCCAAAGCAAAAGTGCGACCACAGATTGTCGTAATTTCTGATCTGCCGTAGGAGCACTCACGAGTGCGATTACAGATTGCCGCAATCTCTAATATTTCCCAGCGGCACCACGGGCACAACCAAAATTGTCGCAGATTACCGCGCTCGTGAGCGCTCCTACGGTAAGCAAAATTGTCGCATGTCTAAGATGCTTCAGGCGACACGCGCACACTACATGACCTTTATTTTTTCTTTCGCCAATGGCTTCTTGCAGGTAATTTCGTAGAGCTCTTTGGTCTTAAACCATTCGCGTTGGCTTTTAGTATTATTTATTTTTTCCCACCACGCTTGGCATTGCTTGTCTTCCTCAGGGCTCAGCGTATCGGGGTCATCTTCGTCATCGGCAATAACACGGCCATAACCACCATTGGGTACAAAGCCGCAACCGCCGCCCAGGGCCAATATAGAAACCTTGCAGACCAGTTTGACACCCGGATTGCCCGGCACTGGAATCTTGATTTCTTTCGTGGTTTTTTCAACGGCTTTTTCCAGCAACTCCGTCAATACATCTTGGTCGGGTTTCCATGCTTGTTCAAATTGAGTTGGATTAAAATCAATCACCGGCGGTCGTTTTAGAAAGGTACCGGCCAATTCCAAATCTGGATTTTTAAAATCAAAGCGCTTGCTTGGTAAATTAGCTTCATCGAGTTTTTCGATGAAATCGACTGGCAAACTAACGCGGCCAATATCATTGTAAATACGCAGTGGCTGATTGGCATTTCGTTGGCTCGTATTTGCAGTAAGGACAGGCTTGTTACGAGCTGGTGATTGAGCAATTATTCGTACAGGATTATTCAATACCGGTTTTTTTACCTGCATGTCTGGCATAACATCGACAGGCATTTGCTTTGGTGCAGGCTGTAAAAATTCCAAGACGGTAATCGCTTCATCTGGCAAATATTTTCGTGTCAGGCCGAACTCTTCAATCAACCAATAAAAAAACAGCGCGTGCAGGCCGATGGCAAAACAAAAAGGCAGCAATCGCTGAAAGAATCCTGATGAATTTTTAACATCGTTTTTAAGGAGCTTGTTCGGCGCATACGCGCTGAGATGAAGTAATTCGTTCTGCTCGACATTTTCGATCACACATTGCCCTCGGTCGGGCATCAGAAAACTATTGCGACGTAAAGTTCCCGCAATAAATTATGCGGTGCGCTCGATGTAAGGCGCTTCACCCTTGTCGTGGTCGGTGGCGTCACGCACTGCTTTCAATTCCGGAATGCGGGCGAGCAATGTTTTTTCGATGCCTTGCTTCAAGGTCACATCGGCCATACCGCAACCCTGGCAACCGCCACCGAAACGTAAATACACAGTGCCGTCGGCGTCGAGCGATGACAAAGTCACATTGCCTTTATGCGAAGCTAGTTGCGGATTAATTTCAGAATCAAGCAACCATTGCACACGCTCAATCAAACTCGAGTCACCTTTCGGAGCTTCGCCCTTGATGCGCGGCGCACGAATATTGAGTTGACCGCCGGTGGCTTGTTCCAGGTACTCGATTTCCGCGCCATCCAAAAATTTGACACTGGCGGCATCGACATAAAGCGTGAAGCCGGCACATTCCAGCGACCACTCATCGCCGAGCAAATCGCCGTTATCACAAAACTCCAGACGTGCATCAGCCCGTGGTGTGCCGGGGTTCACGGCAGTGATACGGATGCCGATCGCATCGCCACCTTGGCTATCGAGCAAACGACGAAAATGAGATTGTGCGGTTTCTGAAATAGTAATCATGGCGCAATTTTACCGCATTGCAGGGTAAGATCGCATGAACAACCGGAGAGCAGCCCATGTCGATTCTAGAAACCCTTGCCCAACGCCACTGTAAAGCTTTGAAAGGCCCTGAACACTTGCTGGCGACCGACGCCGTAGCGACCTATCTAGTGGCGCTGAAAGACTGGAAACTGATTGAAAACGACCAGGCGATCAGCAAAACCTTCCATTTCGACAATTACTATAAAACCATGGCATTCGTGAACGCCCTCGCCTTCATCGCCCACCGAGAAGACCACCACCCCGACCTCGGCGTGCATTACAACCGCTGCCATGTGCGTTTTTCGACCCATGATGTTGGCGGCCTAAGCCAAAATGATTTTATTTGTGCGGCGAAGCTTGAGTATTTGGATTACGAGTAATAATTAGTCGCCCGCAAGCGGCCTCCTACGCTCGTAGGAGGCCGCTTGCGGGCGTCGTTACATAAGACCGCTGGTGCGCCGCATATCAGTATCACCCATCATAATCGACCACAATTTTGCAAAGCGCTTGAATACGCTTTCTTCAATATAGGGCACGCCGTGCTTCTGGCATATCGCTTTTAATTGCGGTGCGGCTTGGCGATATTTCAGCATGGGCAAATCTGGCCAGACATGATGTTCGATTTGGTAATTCAAATAAGCGACCATAAAATCTTTTAAGTCGCTGCCATTTGGATAATTCACTGAACCGGTCACTTGTTGCACGTAAAATTCGGCTTTGTTTTTGAAGCTTTTATCGAAACGATAAACATCGTCGCCGGTATGATTGGGCGCAATAATCACGAACGAAATCACGTTGGCAACGATCTCGGCCAAAATTGAATTGATCAGTACTGCACTCCAAGCCCAAACGCCCAGCGGCAAAAATAATGCCGGGATCACACCAAATCGAATCAAGCCATAGGGTAATACGCAGCGCAAATAAAATTCTACGCCCCATCTTGTTACTGGAAAAATGACGCGTTCACCGGGAATAATGTAGCAATCTATCGTTCCCATCGTCGGCAGTGGCTCTGCTTTTGCCTGTTCGGGAGTCTGTGCTTTTATTTTACGATGTTGTTTAAGCGCCCAAAAAGTATTGGGTGCGTAACAGGTCAGCTTCCAGGTCATCATCACGAATACAACCGATAGCCATTTCAAAATGCGTGGCATTCTTTTGTCACGAATAAACCAGGCATTGCGTTCGACTAAATCCGGGTCATCTTGCTGGCCGGTATTGTAGTGATGCAAATGATTATGCTCGTGCGCCCAAGCCGCTGGATGCAACCAATCGAGCCAGTCGATAAAGCGCCGCCAACCCATGGCAAATTGCTTGCTTTTGAATCGCTCTGGCACATTGGGTACCGCGTCATAACCCCGATGCATAACATGATGCGTAACGGTGCCCCAACGCGCCACATTGCCCATACCGATTAACAGCGCAGCGAATGGATTGGGAAATATCCATGCAAATGCATACCCCAGCACGGTGCAGGTTCTTCCCCAACGCTCCATCTTGCGTAAATGTGCAATATCACTATCGCCAAGATCGGCTTTCAGCTTGGCGTGCAAAGCCTGCACGTCTTCGGCAAAGGCTTGGTAGTCAATGGATTCAAACGCGGCAACATCAGCGTGGCTGACGTCACGTTCGGGTTCATTGTTTGCATGAAGTTGATGCGGCTCTGTCATTCAACAGCCAATTTCCGAAAAGGAAGAAAATAATAAGTGCGTCGCGGTATCATCGCATCATCAAACAATAAAACCGTGCACTGTCTGTGACTTCAGAAAAAGGAAACACATGTTTACCAAAGCCATCGTACGTTTACCTGATGAAAATTTCGCCAATGGTTTGAGCACGGTAACGCTGGGTGCTCCGGATTTTGAGAAAACTATCGTCCAGCACCAAGCTTACTGCGATGCCTTGATGCAATGTGGTTTAGCGCTCACCCGACTTACTGCCGACCCAAAATACCCGGACTCCACGTTTGTGGAAGATGTCGCCATTGTGACCGAACACGGCGCCATTCTTACCCGACCCGGCGCTGAAAGCCGTGCGGGCGAAGTTGAAAATATTAAATCAGCGTTGTCACAGTTTTATTCGGAACTGCCAGAAATAAAAACACCGGGCACACTCGACGGTGGTGATATCTGCGAGGCCGGTAATCATTTTATTATCGGCATCTCATTACGCACCAATGAAAATGGTGCGAAGCAATTAGCCGATTGGCTCGCAGCTCGCGGCCACACTACGGACTTTGTTGATATTTGTTCGGTACCAGGCATTTTGCATTTGAAAAGCGGCATCTCCTATATTGGGGACAATCGAATGGTGGTCATTAACTCGCTAGCCGATCATCCGGCATTCAAAGGTTTCGAGCTTATTGAAACACAAGCGCATGAGGACTATGCCGCCAATTGCGTCCGCGTGAACGATCATGTGTTGATGGCAAGCGGCTTTCCGATTCTGCAAAATTCGCTTGAAAAGCTTGGCTATTCGCTCATCACGCTCGATATGTCTGAATACCAGAAAATGGATGGTGGCTTGAGTTGTCTTTCATTACGTTTTTAGTTCAAGACAATCAAATTTAATACAATCAGCATGAACGTTTCGCTGAATGTCTTACTTTTTTAACAGCGATGCATGACACGATAAACACAGCCATTTTCCATCCTGTAAAATCCATGTGTCAGTGTATCGCACCCAATAATCAAATGGTTTTCCGTCGCTGACAAAAATCTGGTGCAAATCTGCAATCACCATAGCAGTATTTCCATGAACACGAATATGCAGATTGCTCGACTCGTTCAAGCTGAATTTGCTATTGGCTGCTGCAATCTCTGCAACTACATCAGCTTTTCCATAAATGGTAGAACTCGACACCACTAATACATAATCGTCCGTCAGGAAACTTCCAAAAGCTATCGGATCCCGATCAACTACGGCTTGTTGCATGGCGTGATCTAGAGAGGTCAGCTCTTCTTCTACAGTCTTGGCCTGCGCCGGTGCACCAAGCAATAAGGCACTGAAGAAGAAAGTATTGTGTAATGCGTTTGACATGATGATTTCCTTTGGGACGCTGTTGGGAGCCCGTATGAAATCATGTCGTAGCTGGCGTCGCTTTCAGAATCTTTAGTAACTTGCGAATGTCTTCCCTGCCCGATTGCTGCATAAATGCCTTAGGGGCCAATCCGAATGTCTGTCCGAACAAGGTTGTAAATTGGCTATGGCTGGAAAAGCCGAGGTCATGAGCCAGAGCAGACAAGTCTTTTTGTTCCGGCAAACGCAATAAAGCCTGCGCCAAACGCAGTCGCAGGTGATATCGATAAAGTGGTACGCCTTCGAGTTCGCTAAATATCTGCGTCAGATAAACCGGCGATGCAACCACGCCGCTACCAATTTCCGCCAAACTGATTTTTTTCGAAACGGATTCGGCCAGCAATAACTTCACGCGATCAATCAAATGCCGCTTGGAACGGGTCGGTCGATGTCTTGCCGTTGGCAGTGGTGCGAATGCCAATGTTGCCAGGGCCAGGCTCATGGATTCCGCTTCAAGTGTGGTCGAAGTATTCGTCGCCAGGCGTTTGAGCAGCACTGACCGCAAGGCCTGTGCGGATGGGTCCAGATTACGTTCACGTATTCGGAAACGCCGCGTCGTTGCATCGTAAAAATGTGTGCCAGCCAGTTCCTGTAAAACCATTTCCGGCAAGGTCATCACTAAACAAAAATCTCCGCCGATGACGGGATGGCTGACTTGATGCACTTCATCCGCACTGAAAAATAATACCTGATTCGCATCTGCTACTGATACCGCGCTGCCAAGATGCCGGATAAATGTCCCGCAATAGGGAAAAATCAATTGCGCATCGGTCGTATGTTCTTCGCCACTGCGATGGCGGCACTCGCCGCGGCAGCGCACATCGGCAATGCACGCCGTATCGGATGAAAACAGCAATGTTCGCTTGAATTCAGCTGGCGGAATTACATCATCAGTATGCTCGGCTCTATTCATTTTTCCGGTTTGCCACTCACGCTCTGCAAGGCACGGTCAACTTGTCAAAGGCGATCTTACGCCTGATGCATCGCTGCTTGAATAGCTTCAAGGTCACGATCAAGTGTTTTTTGCCTTTTCCGTGTTTTCCACCATTGCCAAAGCACCAAGGCAAGAACCAGGTTCAGACCCAGACCCCAGAAACCCGATTTTGGTCCATAGATGGCGGTTTGCTTGACGCCTAACGCACCGACCGTAGTGCCAAACCCGAAGAATACATAGACGCTGGCATTCCATAAGGCATGGCAAACGCTGGTCACGATGATGGATCCCGAAATCGACCGCAACATTCCCCAGATTGCGCCGATAATTATTGCATTGATCAATATCACCGGAACCTGCGCGAGTGGCAATGCATCTTCGGTATTCATTGTCACTGCCGGTATATGCCACAACGAAAACGCGATGCCGGTCCAGATCATGATTTTCAATTCACTCATACCGGCACGTTGAAGCGATCCATATAACCAGCCGCGAAAAAATCCTTCCTCGGTCAGAATGCCTAAGGGAATACTAATCGCGACGGCCACCAGGAAATCATTTCTGGCAGATAGCCAATTTACTTTTGAAACATCCGTAACACCGGCCGCTAAACAGACCAGCACAATCGCGCTGATGATTAACAACGGGTGCAAAAGCGCCAGACCATAATGCCTTAACCGCCCAAATACCAGCCCCATGCTTTTGCGAGGCAGGCGTTGCATGGCCCAGAAAACAAGCATCAAGGGGAACAAAGAGGCAAAACTCAAATCCGATAAACCTGTGGCATCCATTGCGGCATTAACCGCAATCGCAATGACAGTTCCCACTATCGGACCACACAGTGCTTTTTTCATATCCATCCCGAATGTAACGCTTGTGCGTTCTTATGGTGAAGCTAACAGCAAGACTTATGCCATCGCCAAGCTGCTGATTTTAGGTTGAAATAACTTTAATGCGATCACGCTTGCCAAACTGCGGACGTCCGGCCGGACGCTGAAACGTATTTTTTCATCATTTCATCCGTGTATTTCCGATTTGGTCGCATTTAAGCTGACATTTGAGCCAAGGCTGATAATCTGCATGCATTCAACACAAGGCAACACGCTACCAACATGAAAACAACTATCTTCTTTTTTGGTCGCATTATTTTGGCATGGTTGCTGATGTTTATTGCCATCACTATCTTTTTCAATATGACTGGTCTGGACCGCTTGATGGATTTTGTCGTATTTTTTTTCTGGGTGGCACTAGTCTTGCTTCTACTTGCTGCCGCCTCGCATTTGCATCATGTGCAACTATTAGATGGCAATGTAGATCTCGGCAAATTAAAAAACCGCCATCGCCGCCAAATCGAGATTCCGTTTGAAGAAGAGATTGCAATGCCGATGCTCGAAGCTTGCTTACGGGAATTGCCGGGGATCGAAGACATCAAGATCAATCAGGATGGTAAACGTCTGCAAGCCAAAGTCAGGGCGAGCGACAGTGACAAAAGAGACGACTCACTCTGGAAAAAAGCTTACCAAAAGCTCGGTTTTAAAAGGGACAATCACGTCATCGCCAACGCCACCGCAATCAATGGCGGCGTGAGCCTCAACCTGTTTTGCGGCCCTGTGGGAGCCGCTTGGGCAGACTCGTTCTTTCTGGACGAAGGCACTAATTTGCAGAATATCGAAACCATCACCCGTGCCATCTCGCGCCGTGTCGCCGAGTATCGCCGTGGCGAACAGGCTTCGAGAAAAGAAACCGTTACCGAAAAAGAGTTGGCCGTTGCAAAACTTAGTTTATTGCATGCCCAAGTCGAACCGCACTTTTTATACAACACGCTGGGCAGTGCAAAATATTTAATCGGCAGTGACCCAGTTCGTGCCGAAGCCATGCTCGACAATTTGATTTTATATTTGCGTCATTCCCTGCCCCGCAGTGAAGATGCGCCTTCCACATTAGGCGAAGAAGTTGAACGCACAAGGGCTTATCTAGACATTCTTAAAATTCGTATGGGCGAACGACTACAGGTCAACATTGAAGTGCCGCAAGCACTGCAAGGCATACCGTTCCCGACCATGATGTTGCAAACACTGGTCGAAAACTCCATCAATCACGGGCTTGAACCAAAATCCGGTGGCGGCACGATCTGGATTAGTGCACGTGCTGATCAAACTTCTAGCAATCTTGTTACGGTGACGGTGGCCGATGACGGTAATGGTTTTGGTAGCGGCACGTCGGGCACCGGAATCGGTTTGAAAAATGTACGTGAACGCTTGAAGCTTGCCTACAACGGTGCAGCGACGTTCTCGATCGTAACCAACTTCCCCAATGGTGTTGCCGCTAGTATCAGCGTACCGGCGGCCGGCCCGCAGAGTGCATCATGAATAAGCCTGTCACTTGTGTTGTTGCTGAAGACGAACAAATTTTTCGTGATGCCTTAATCAAGCTACTCGCCAATCAATGGCCTGAGCTTGAAGTATTGGCGGCCTGCGAAGATGGCGCCGAAGCACTGGAAGCCATCGCCGAGCATCAACCTGCGGTTGCATTTCTTGATATTCGTATGCCGGGTCTAAGCGGCATGGATGTTGCCGCTGCAACAGCTAGCATCAGCCCTGCAACACAGGTGGTATTTGTCACGGCCTATAACCAATACGCCATTGATGCTTTTGAAAAAGGCGCGGTCGATTATCTGCTAAAACCTATCGAACCCAAACGTCTCGCGAGCACCATTGAACGCTTGCAAACACGCTTGGTGAATGGCAACTCTGACCCGGCAGCCTTGGCGGCATTACTTGAACAACTGAGCAAAGTATTACCGCAGCGCGCCATTGCCGAACCCATGGTATGGCTTACCGCGAGCACCGGCAAAGAGTCACGCCTGATCATGATTGAAGACGTTCTGTATTTTCAATCCGACAGCAAATACACCACTGTGATGACTGCCGAGGGTGAAGCATTACTACGTACTCCCTTACGCGATTTGATCGGCAGGCTTGATTCAAATCAATTCAAACAAATACATCGCGCCACTATCGTCAATATGAAGGCCGTTGCGAGCATTATTCGCGATGAATCGGGCCGCGGCATTATCAAATTAAAAGGACGAGCAGAAACTCTGTCAGTAAGCCTGACCTACATGCCTTTATTTAGAAATATGTAATTAAACACACGATACAAAAACAAAAACCGTTGTCTTTTAGCAACGGTATTGGCAGACGCTTGCCTTTTTTTGGATCGCCGTATTACTTTCAACAGGGAGAAGCACCATGAAAAAATTAATTGCCATCGCGTTTTTATTACTACTGGGTATTTTGCAATCTGCACAGGCGCAAGTATCCGAAAATTCCAAGCTATTCAGAGACATCATGGCATTGGACAGTCAATTATTTGACGAGGGTTTCAATCAATGCAAACCCAATATTTTTGAAACACTCACGGACGACAATCTCGAGTTTTTCCATGACAAGAGCGGTATCCAGAATCGTAAAGAGTTTCTCGAAGCCGTTAAACGCAATGTTTGTTCAAATCTTAATGAAAAACCCATTCGTACTTTGCTTGCCGGAAGCTCGAGAGTCTATCCATTGGAAAATAATGGCGTGCTCTATGGTGCCATTCAACAAGGCGAACACCAGTTCCATACCAAAGGTACCGACCCTGCAATCGCTGGCTACACTATTGCCAAATTCACGAATATCTGGCTCCTTCGCGACAAAACCTGGAAACTTAAAACCTCGCTTAGTTTTGATCACCAGCAAAAAGCCGGAAAGACTACCGGTAATTTTTCTATCAAAAAAGTGATAGCGCAACCCATCAAACTTTTTGAATTGACTATTGCATCATTATCTTTAAGTCTTGATTTTTATCGTCAATAAAAATATCGTAGCCCGGGTCGCGCCCCACCGACCCGGGGCTCGAGGACCACAATATTTATCAAGGCTGCTTTGTTTTGTTTTTAGAAAAAACTTGACGATTGCGCAGATTTCCCCGGGGCGGTGGGGCGTGACCCGGGCTACGGCGCTAATTCGGATTGATACTGAGGTATTCGGAAAATAATTCGGCATGTAATTTCTTTTCGATCGGTTTCCAGTGATGTGTCATTTTATGTACACCCTCTTCTGTTCCCCAGTCAGCATTATTTTTAACAGCAAGATCGTAATAAGCCAGTGCAACATCTTTTTTACCGAGACGCCAATACGATAAGGCAACCGTATAAGGCACCCAATATGGAGAGCCCCCATGCTGCCGTTCGGCTTGGCTCCAGAAATCCAATGCAATAATATCGTTGCCAAGATTGAAATGGCTCCAGCCAAGAGACCACAAGATATGTCGATAACTTGGCGTTTTAGGATCTGCAAGTGCTAACGCACGAACGTAATCTTCATTTGCTCCTTCAAAATCACCCGCCAAAGTTCTTACATAACCACGCGCTGCCAGTGCCACAATATCCTTGGGGTTTCTTTGAACAACTTGATTCAGATGGCGACGCCAAGCCGCTTTATCACCTTGCTTCGGACCCGTTGCAATCGCTGCTGGGTCATGGTCGGAATATTGATGACCGGTATCAGGTAACCCATAATCAGCCGCATAGACGTATGGCGACAGAAAGCTACACAAGCAGAAAATAAAAACAGTAAGTTTGATGTTCGTCATATTAATGCTTTCAAGGAAATTTGCTATATAAATATTCGAAGTCTAGCCTAACGCATAAAATGATCTAGTGAGCAGAAAATAAGTATTTATCTCCTAGGATTCTGAATTGCCAACTTCTCTCAAATTTGCGTCGTCTCCCTATGCTGTCACCATATTTTTACATCTAAGTAGTACACTTCATTTCATCATTGAATGAAGGATCCAACCAATGTCCACCATCAAAGCCTGGGCCGCACAAACCGCTGGCGGCAAATTGGAACCCTTTGAATATGACCCCGGCCCGCTTGGTGAGGAAGAAGTTGAAATTGCGGTCGAACACTGCGGCATTTGCCATTCCGACATGTCATTGCTCGATAACGAATGGGGCATGACCCGCTATCCATTCGTACCGGGCCACGAAGCCACCGGTCGCGTCGTGGCAATGGGCCAACAAGCCAAGGGCGTGAGCATAGGTCAACGCGTTGGCCTGGGTTGGAATTCGCATAGCTGCATGCATTGCAAACAATGCTTGATGGGCCATCACAATCTTTGTGAAAGTCTGCAGCCCACACTTATTGGTCGCCACGGAGCATTCGCCGATAAAGTACGCGCCCATTGGGTATGGACCATGCCATTGCCGGAAGGCTTGGATTCACGCGACAGCGGCCCGCTACTTTGTGGCGGCATCACTGTGTTTGCACCACTGCGTGAACTTAATATTTCGCCAACGTCGCGCGTGGGTGTTATCGGAATTGGTGGTCTTGGTCATATGGCACTGAAATTCTGCAAGGCATGGGGCTGCGAAGTGACCGCATTTACCTCGAGCGATTCCAAGGCCGAAGAAGCCCGCGCCTTTGGTGCACATCGCGTTGTGTCAAGTCGGGATTCAGAAGCTATCGGCAAGCTTGCAGGCACACTCGATTTAATTATTGATACCGTCAACGTACCACTTGATTGGAATGCACTACTCGCCGCGCTCGCACCTAACGGCAGATTACATATGGTGGGCGCGGTACTTGAACCCATTCCAGTGCCGACCTTTACTTTATTGATGGGGCAAAAATCGGTTTCCGGCTCACCCACAGGCTCACGTGGTGCCATTGATTCGATGCTCAACTTTGCCGCACGCCA
>JAYSXB010000033.1:0-5792 GCA_043717775.1 Arenimonas sp. | reverse complement strand
CGAATCACCCATGCGGATATTAGCCTGGCTGTCTATGCTGAGTTTATAAGTGTGAGCGCGCGTGTCTTTATTGATGATGCGCAAGGTATAGGCATTTTCAACATTGCCTTGATCATTGATTCGATAAAGCTGTTTGTCACGCATAACATCGATAATCAGCGGATTGCGTTTTGCAATGCCAATACCAAACAAAGCCAACAAACCCAGCAATAAAAACCCATAGATAAAAATTCGCGGGCGCAATACCTGACTTGCTTTGCCTTCCAGTTGGTGTTGAGTTGTGTATCGAATCAAGCCATGTGGATAATCCAGTTTATCCATGATCGAATTACAGGCGTCGATGCAGGCGCCACAGGCAATGCATTCATATTGCAGACCATTACGGATATCAATGCCGGTTGGGCAGACTTGCACACATAATGTGCAATCGATGCAATCGCCGAGTTCTTCTGGATCGGGTTTGGTATCGGCAACTTCAAACGGAACGAAACCCTGATCATTGAGTTTGCTGATGGGCAGCAATCCACGGGCGCGTTCAAGTACGCTGGCAAGACTACCTTTTCTGCGAGAGCCACGGGTTTCGCCTCGCAAACTGTCGTAAGCAATAATCAAGGTATTGCGATCAAACATCGCACTTTGAAAGCGGGCATACGGGCACATGTATTTACAGACTTGTTCACGCAAAAAACCAGCATTGCCCCAGGTAGCCAGAGAATAAAATAATACCCAGAATAATTCCCAACCACTCCAGGCGAAGGGAAAAACCCGATCTGCCAATTCTTTGATCGGTGTGAAATAGCCAACAAAGGTGAAGCCGGTCCACAGCGCCAATATCAACCATAGACTGTGCTTGCCGAATTTACGAAAAATCTTGTTGCTATTCCAAGGGCTGGCGTCCAACTTCATACGCTGATTGCGATCGCCTTCGAGTTTTTGTTCTATCCACAGAAACGCTTCGGTCCAAACCGTCTGCGGGCAGGCGTAGCCACACCATAAACGGCCTGCGAGTGCAGTAAAGAAAAACAAGGACAGGCCCGCTATAATTAAAAGCAGAGCCAGAAAAATAAAATCCTGCGGCCAGAACACCAGGTTAAAAATATAAAACTTTCGTGCTGGCAAATCCCAGAGCACTGCCTGGCGACCGTCCCAGTTCAGCCAAGCCACGCCGTAATAAAGACCTAGCAATACCAGTAAAGCCAATCGTTGCAAACGCTGATAACGACCTTTTATTTCACGCGGATAAATTTTCTTTTCCGACACATACAAAGGTCCGTCGTCAACCAGCTGCGCAGCAATGGACTTATTCACTGCGCTTCCTTCGACCAGGGTTTATTGAAGCGACTGGCAGGCCTGAGCAAAAGCCAGGTAAATAAACTAGAGCTTGCGGTCGCCAGCCAAAACATGAAAAACCCAATGGTGTAACCGGCTTCGCGATTGACATGAAAATTGATAAAACTAATATCGCGAAGTTGCAAGGGGTCAATAAAGGCAAAGAACACCATGGTGGCAACACCGGCGGCAAAAAAAGATGGCCATAAAATGGCGCCCACGCGTTGAATCATCGGGCGTGGCGGATGGTCTAGGTTGTCAGGAATATTCATGTTCAATGTTCTTGATCGTTGTCATCATTCTTTTTTTGATCGTGTGAAACCGACCAGACATAAGCACCCACCAAACGAATTTGTGTATCCGAAAGAATGCCGCTATGAGCCGGCATTTGGCCATTGCGGCCCTCACGTACGGTTTGTTTCATGGTTTCAAATTCATTGCCGTATAGCCAAACATCGTCGGTCAAATTAGGAGCGCCTATGGCTTGATTGCCTTTGCCATCAACACCGTGGCAGGCGGCGCAAATACCCTCAAAGCGCTTTTTACCAGCGGCGGACAAGCTTGAATCCACTTTCATGCCCGACAAGCTTTGTACATAGACCACCACTTCTGAAATGCCGGTTTCATTTTCCATCACATTGCCCAGTGCCGGCATCGCGGCTTGGCGGCCATTACGCAAGGTCGTCAAGATGTCTTCAGGCGTGTTCGGCCACTGCCAATCGCTATTGGTCAAATTAGGAAAGCCGCGCGCGCCGCGCGCGTCCGAGCCATGGCACATCGCACAATTATTGATAAAGATGCGTCTGCCAGTCGTCAGTGCTTTGGCATCGCGGGCAATAATATCAATCGGCTGGTGTTGAAATTTTGCAAAGCTTTTTGCCAACTTCAGATCGGCGGCTTTTTTCTCGATATCATGTTGTTTTCTTGAACTCCATTGACCTTCACCTTCAAACGAACCCAAGCCCGGAAACCAAATCAAATACGGAATGGCAAACAAGATGGTGAGGTAGAACAAATTAATCCACCAACGCGGCAATGGGTTGTTGTATTCGGTCAGGTCACCGTCCCACACGTGTCCAGTGGTTTGAGTGGCGGTACTATCGATCGGTTTGCGTTTTGCAGTCCACCAAAGTAGCCAGACACAGGCAAGAATATTAAACACCACAACAACAATAATATAGGTTGACCAGGCAAAGCTCATGGCTGGCCCTCATCATTATTGTCGAGTGGAATATTGGCGGCATCCTGAAAATCATTTTTACGTTTGCTGCTATAGGCCCACGCGGTGCCTGCAATAAAGGCCAGCAATAACACCAAGCTTATTATTCCGGAAATCATTTTATTCTCCTTTCGGCGCGTGTTTGCCCAAGCCTTGCAAATACGCAATGACGGCGTCTTGTTCTGTTTTATTGGATACTTGTTCGGCGGCGCCTTCGATATCGGCATTGGTATAGGGGTCGCCCAAGGTTCTGAGTGCCTTCATGCGGCCGATTATTTCTTCTGCACTCACGGTATTTTTTGCTAACCAGGGATAGCCGGGCATGTTAGATATGGGCACCACGTCGCGCGGGTTATTCAAGTGCACTCGATGCCAGTCGTCCGAATAACGGCCGCCCACACGCGCCAAATCCGGACCCGTGCGTTTACTGCCCCACTGGAAAGGCCGGTCATAAACCGATTCGCCCGCCAATGAATAATGACCATAGCGTTCGGTTTCAAAACGCAGGGTACGAATCATTTGCGAATGGCAGTTGTAGCAGCCTTCGCGGATATAGATATCGCGGCCGGCCAGTTCGAGTGCGGGATAAGGTTTTACGCCCGGCAAGGGCTTGATCGTTTCAGCTTGATACATCAAGGGAACGATTTCCGCCAAGCCACCAAAAGAGATAACAACGGCGATCAAAATAGCCATTAAACCTATATTGGTTTCTAATTTTTCATGACTCATGATTTTTCTCTCAGGCGTGTTGTGCGTCGGCGACAGGAATCAATACAGGATTGGTATGAGGTCCTTTGGCGAGCTGAAAAGTTTTAATGACATTGATTGCCATCAAAATCATTCCGGTAATCACCAGCAAACCGCCGCAAAAACGAATGAAGTAATACGGATAGGTGAATTTCAGAATTTCGACAAAGGCATACGTAAGCGTGCCGTCTTCATTGGTTGCGCGGCTCATCAAACCTTGGCCAATACCGGAAATCCACATCGACACGGTATAGAGCACCACGCCAATGGTATGAGTCCAAAAGTGATAGTCCATCAATTTTGTCGATGCCATTTCTTTCAGGCCTAAACAAAACGGAATCAGCATATAAATTGAACCAATCGAAATCATGGCAACCCAACCCAGTGCACCGGAATGCACATGGCCAATGGTCCAGTCGGTGTAATGGCTAAGCGCATTCACCGTTTTTATCGACATCATTGGGCCTTCAAACGTACTCATGCCGTAGAACGACAGCGAGACAATCAAGAACTTCAAGATCGGGTCGGTACGCAATTTATGCCAAGCACCCGAGAGCGTCATCATGCCGTTGATCATGCCGCCCCAGCTGGGTGCCAGCAGAATCAGTGAAAACACCACGCCAATCGATTGCGCCCAATCGGGAATAGCCGTGTAGTGAAGATGATGCGGACCGGCCCACATATAAATGGCAATCAAGGCCCAAAAATGCACGATCGATAATCGATAAGAATAAATCGGGCGGCCGGCACGACGCGGCACGAAGTAATACATCATGCCAAGAAAACCGGCGGTCAGAAAAAAGCCGACTGCGTTATGACCATACCACCACTGCACCATGGCATCGACCGCACCCGAATAAATGGGATAGCTATGGGTCAAGCTGGTGGGTATTGCCAGCGAATTGACAATATGCAAAACCGCGACGGTAATAATGAAGGCACCGTAAAACCAGTTAGCCACATAGATATGGCGAATTTTTCTTTTCACTATGGTGCCGAAAAATAAAACACCATAAGCCACCCAGACCACCGCCAGCAGTATGTCGATAGGCCAGATGAGCTCGGCATATTCTTTGCCCTGCGTATAACCCTGTGGCAAAGTGAGCACGGCTAAAACAATGACGAGTTGATAACCCCAGAACACAAAACTGGCCAGCTTGTCAGACAGCAATCGAGCATGGCAAGTTCGTTGCACCACATAAAGACTGGTGGCGAAAAGCGCGCAGCCGCCAAAAGCAAAAATGACGGCGTTGGTATGCAGCGGCCTTAGCCGACCATAACTAAACCAGGCCAAGTCGAAATTTAATGCGGGCCACATCAGCTGGGCGGCAATTAACACACCCACTAGCATGCCAATTATCCCCCAGACTACGGTCATCACTGAAAATTGCAGAACGACTTTGTCGTTATAGGTTTCCGGGCTTGTACTCATGCTGTTCTCCATCGAAGCTGAACCAATTTTCTAATGGTTTGGTTGATAGCCATTTGACTCAGATCAAGTCAGCTACAACAGATTGCAGCAGTGAGGCTTCCCAAGATGGCGCCATAAGGCATTGGCCGTCTGTCTGGTAACGTACATCTAGGCTTAAATAGGCTTGGTATAATGTGGATGCAGAAATTGGTGCATGATGCTTAGTCACCTCCTCGCAAAAGGGCTTTGATGAGTTATGGCTGATTTGGTGGTCGATCTTGTTCGTTTGCGACAGAGTTGCGCGAAATGCTCGCTGCAAACCCTGTGCTTGCCAGCCAATATTGGTTTGGACGATTTAGAGCAACTTGATCGTGTGGTCAGAAATCGACGCCCGATGCAAACCGGCGACCATTTGTATCGATCAGGCCAAACGCTGGCTGCACTTTTTGTGGCTCGCGAAGGCGCTTTTAAAACAACGATTACTGACGAACAGGGCCTGAGTCAGGTGATTGGTTTTCATTTGCCGGGCGAATTAATTGGGCTCGATGCTCTAGGCAGTGGCGCCCATGCCTGCGATGCTCAGGCGCTCACTCAAGCGGCTGTCTGTGAAATTCCATTATCACAACTTGAAACCGTGGCCTCACAAGTTCCGGGCTTGCAACACCAATTGCTGAGAATTATTGGTCAAAGTATCAATCGGGACCATGGCCATTTAGAAATGCTGGGCGTAAAAAGTGCAAACGATCGGATGGCGCTTTTTTTACACGGGCTGACCGAGCGCTATCGTTTGCTGGGCAAAGCTTCGGACTTGCTGGTGTTACCGATGAGCCGACAAGACATTGGCAGCTATCTTGGATTGGTGATTGAAACCGTTAGCCGCACTTTCAATAAAATGCAGGAAGACGGTGTGATCAGCGTGCATGGTCGTCAAATCAAGATTCTCGATATGAAACGCTTGGCAATGATGGCGCATACCACAAGCGATAACGTCATCAGTCATAAAATCTGAGGTTTTCTAAAATTTAACCGTAGGGGCGCCTGCTTGCTGCGTCCAAAATCTATCCGATGGTCCTTTGGCGCAGCAAG
>JAYSXB010000320.1:0-6645 GCA_043717775.1 Arenimonas sp. | reverse complement strand
GAGGGCCTTCTAGGCCCGAAAGATCTGCGACCATGTTAAACGTAGGAGCGAGCTCTGCTCGCGAAAAGCTTGCGACAATGCCAATCGTAGGAGCGCTCACGAGCGCGAACAAATCTGCAATAAAAACAAAAAAGCGCGAGTGCAGGCTCTACAAACAAAATGCCTTGTCGTAGAGATTTTGCGCTCGTGAGCGCTCCTACGTTCAGATTATTTCGCAGATCTTTCGGGCCTAGAAGGCCCTCCTACGTTCGGATTATTTTGCAGATCCTTCGGGCCTAGAAGGCCCTCCTACGATATTTTTTATCGCAATGCTTTCCGCACCACGTCATCATTCTGTCACGCCAATGACACAAGGCTTGCACACTGCCTGCGCACACTGCGCGCATGAACAACTATCAGCACATTGAATTGATTACCGAAACCTATCCGCCCGAAATTAACGGAGTGGCATTGACTGTGCAAGCTTTGGAATTTGGCCTGCGCAATCTTGGCCATCGAGTGGGTTTGGTAAGGCCTGAACAACTCGAAGAATCACCGCGGCATCATCAGGATTTAATGCTGGTGGAAGGCGCACCGATTCCGCGCTATCCGGGTCTACGTTTCGGCTTGCCTGCTCGCAAGCGTTTGATGGCGCGCTGGACGGCACAGCGTCCCGATGCCATTTATATCGCAACCGAGGGTCCGCTGGGTTGGTCCGCCATGCGGGCTGCACGAAAATTAGGTATTCCCATTGCTACCGGTTTTCATACGCGCTTTGATGATTACGTCGGTCGTTACGGTGCCGGGTTTTTATCACCCTGGGTGTTGGCGTGGTTACGGCGTTTTCATAATCGCGGTGATGCCACTTTGGTGCCAACCACTGAGCTGGCAGAATCGCTAACGCAGCAGGGTTTCCATCACGTACAGCATTTGGGTCGTGCAGTCGATGTGCGTCAATTTAACGCACACTGGCGGAACGAAGAATTGCGTGCGAGCTGGGGTTTGAAACCGGATGATCTTGCCGTTATCCATGTCGGCCGCATTGCACCGGAAAAAAATATGCCACTTGCAATCAAGGCATTTCGTGCCTTGAAAGAAACGAGACCCGATGCAAAATTTATTCTGGTAGGCGATGGGCCGCAACGCAGCAGCGTGCAATCGGAAAATCCGGATTTCATTTTCGCCGGTATGCGCCGTGGCGATGACCTGGCCCAGCATTACGCTAGTGCCGATGTTTTCTGTTTTCCGAGTCTGTCGGAAACCTTCGGTAATGTAACGCTGGAAGCCATGGCATCGGGCCTTGCCGTCTGCGCTTTCGATTACGGCGCTGCAAAAGAACATTGCAAAGACGGTGTCCATGGCAGAACCGTTACCTTTGGTGAAGAACAGGCATTCGCGAAGGCATTCGTTGAGCTCGCCACCGATGCCGACCTGAAAAAAATGGGCGAGCAGGCAAAAGAATCCATCCAACATCTACATCCAGAAACAGTGGCAAAAGCATTCTCGCGTTTATTGCATGAACTTTCCGACATAAGGAGCGTGGCATGAACATCCGGGTGAAAAACTTTCTGCAACGTGAACATCAGTGGTGTGTGCGTGCCAATACCTGGGCCGAACAAAACTGGGTGCGGCGTTATTTTCAAACTGTCAGTAAACTTGGCGATGGCATCGTCTGGTATCTGTTGGGTGCTGTAATTTTATTGGTCGAAGGTGCAAAAGGTCTGCCAGCATTCCTGCATCTCGCAGTGATGGCTGTTGTTACCAGCACACTTTATCGTTATCTAAAAAAATGGACCAAGCGTCCGCGTCCATTTGCCAATGACAATCGCATTCATGTCTGGACCGCTCCACTCGATGAATTCAGCTTTCCATCCGGCCATACCTTACATGCCGTTTCTTTCACACTGGTAACACTGGCCTACTACCCGATGCTGGCGCCAGTTCTTGTACCGCTGGCGATCAGTATTGCCTTGTCTCGCGTTATCTTGGGTTTGCATTATCCCAGTGATGTGTTTGCCGCGACCGTGATTGGATCTGTCTTGGCATGGGGATCGTTTTTTATTTTTTGAGTAGCCCGGGTCACGCCCCACCGACCCGGGACTAGTCTGCGAAAATTTCGCCTATTCAAAAAAACAAAGACCACCAAAATAAAACCGTAGGAGCGACCGTAAGGCGCGAAAAACCTGCGGCAACAGTCGAGCAATGAAGTCCCGGGTCGGTGGAGCGTGACCCGGGCTACACTTGTTATTGTACTTCTGGTATTTCTTTCTTGCCGATGTTGTACCAGTCAATCTTACGGGTCACAATCATGATGGCTGCGATAATACCAAACAACAGAATGGAACCCATTGCGAGCGCGTTGTCTTCCGAGATCAGCAACCCATAAAGTGCGGCATAAAGTACCGTCAGCATTACCGAGAAGCCAATGCCTCGCAAATAACTTTTGAATATCGAACTCAGATAGACAAACAATAGTCCGATTGAAGCAATGCTCGCGACCAAATAAGCCAGGAGGAAAGGAATTTTCTCGCTCAAACTAATCAATAACAGGAAGAATATAGCCAGGCTCATACCGACCAGCAAATACTGAATCGGGTGAATGGAGAGCTGTTTGATAACTTCAAACATGAAAAAGCTGACAAAGGTGAGACCGATAAACAAAAAAGCATGATCCAATGCACGCTCACTTATTAAATATATATCGACGGGCTCGATGAGTTCTACGTCAAGACTGTCAAGCGATTGTGCTTCTATTTGCTCGCTATATTGCCATTGCGCACCGGTTGATAGTGAGGAAATATCCCAAATTGCAGAAAAATCTTTTCCGCTGATTTTGTGCGAGCGAGGCGAGTGCTTACCCCCGAAACTCGGATGTGGCCAATTGGCTTGTAATTCGACGTGGTTATTTTCTGCAATTGGCACAATCGATAATGATTCAGTACCCGCCAGTGCGATGTCCATATCCACCATCCACGATTTTGATTCGCCCATCGCCAACATCGGAATATTGGCATGTACGCCGGGGTATTTACTATGCAAACCTGCGCCTTGCTCAAGCTTAAGTGCCGAACCGGAAAGCCGAAGCTTGGGATCTCCGATCAGGCCACGAACATCGCTCACCATAAGACTAAGATAGGGTTTTCCGATAGTCCGCTTCATACCATCATCAGCAAATGTTGGAACGACAAAATCAAATTTTGAATGGAGTTTTCCCTGCCATTCGTAAACTCGCACTTCATGGATCCCACGTTTTTTTGTGGAGGTAACTACATTGCCATTGATGTCCATTGTTTTCGGGTAGAAAATCCAGTGTCGATCACGTCTTTGATTTTTGGTCTCGAAAAGTCCCTGCTCATTTTTTTGCGTGACGACTTCTTCTTCGACAAAAGGCAGCACAAGAACTGGCCCCACGAACTTTTGCTGGCTTGCATGCGACGAGATCACCGAGCTTATAGCTTCTGCCCGATAACTTTCACGCTTATGAATCACGCCACCAATCATGAACAATACGATCAGCAACAATAAGGAAATAAATCCTACGATCAGGCCTTTGATAATAAAACTAATCTGCGACATAACACCTCCAGGTTTGAATGCCAGGTTAGATTAGGTGTGACCTGTGTGCGCCGGATGCAGACTGTGTGTGTTGGAGGTGAAGTTATGACTTTATCCAAGCAATAATTGCGTGACATGCTGGATTGAATTATTAGGTAGTTGCTATATCCAATCTGGGAGCGGCTGTCAGGTGCGAAGCGCGTAGGAGCGTCCTTTAGGCGCGATAGATCTGGCGGGATTTGTCGGGCCTAGAAGGCCCTCCTACAGTAAATGTTTTGACAGAGTCAAACTCGCCAGCACACCGCCTTCCGGAAGATTCACAAGCGTGATATCACCCTTGTGCGCAGCGGCGACTTCTTTCACGAAACTCAAGCCCAGCCCGCTGCTGCGCTGGCCGGTATCGGGCCGCGGCAGCGAATAAAAGCGTTCGAATAAGCGGTCGGTGGCGTAGTCGGGAATGCCGGGGCCTCGGTCGCGGATTTTTATGCAGTATTGATTTTGATCAGATTCAAGACTTAATTTAATACAGCCGTGCTCAGACGAAAAATCAATCGCATTATCAAGAAGATTTTGCAGCGCCTGGGTGATTAGAAACGCATCGCCCTGGATAATGGCTTCGATATTCAAGCCTTCACTGCGCCATTGTAATTCTTTATGGCTTTGCTTTTTATTGGCGCCTTGCTCAAAGCTGTTCAATAAGTCACGACATAGTTCTGACAAATCGATCTGCTTTCGATCAATTTCATTCTGCCGATATTCCACCGATGCCAAGGCAAGCATCTTGTCGATCATTTCCGACAAGCGTGTCGATTGTGTCTTGATATTGTCGAGAAATTTAACGCGATCCATTTCTGGCGGATTTTCTTCCAGGATTTCCGAAGCGCCACGAATAGCTGCCAGCGGACTTTTCATTTCATGCGTTAATGTTTGCACGTATTGCTCAACGTATTGCTTGCCATCCAGCTTTTTACGCATGGTGTCGAGCGCATTGCCAAGCTCGCCCATTTCGTTACGACCTAAATCAGGCAATACCGCGCGTTCGCCAATAGCAACCGCCTTGGCATATTTGCCCAAGCGATCCAAGGAACGGGTAAACCAGAATGTCACCGCCAAGCCAATCAAAAACGATACTGCAATTAATATCCAGCCTTGTTTCACGATATTAGCCTGGCTCTTATCAATGAAGGGCTGAATGCTCGCATTGGGATTGGCAACCGACAATACACCAATCAATTTATCGCCATCGTTAATCGGCGCAGCAACATACATAATTGTGCTGCGCTCGTCATTGGGGTCGCTGCGGGTTGAACGCGCTCCATATTGTCCGCGCAGCGTCAAATAAATATCGTTCCAGCGTGAATAGTCTTTACCAACATCGCTATTATTGGAATCATAAATCACTTTGCCTTTGTCGTCGGTGATGATAATTCGGTAATTGAAAATCTCTTTCATATAGTCCGAGATACCCGCCTTGTAGCGCGAGGTTTTGGCCGATTTAATGGCCGCTGCAAATTCACCATCGGCTATCACGCTATTCTTCACATCTTGGGCGGCTAGCTGTGCCAGCACATTGGCGGTATCGACCAGACTGGATTCCATCGACTGCCGCACGCCGGGTTTTACCTGATTGACGAACACCTGCAAAATAAAATACGCCGCTAGGCCAACGATTAAAAAATAACCTAAAAATATGCGGTAGCTTATTTTCATCAGCTCAAACTTATTGAATAACCCATGCCACGATGGGTTTGCAATACATCGGCAGGATCTATCGCACGTAATTTCGAGCGCAAGGTTTTGATATGGGTATCAACCGTGCGATCGGCAGTTTCCAGAGCATCGGCCCAGATGTCCTGCATTAATTTTGCTCTTGAAAAGACCGCGCCGGGCCTTGAAAGCAAAGCCGCCAGTAATAAATATTCATAACGGGTCAAGCTGAGCACATGGCCGCAATAGTCTATCCGCTGCCCTTGCTGATCATGTTTGAATTTGGAATGGGTTATTACAGCTTTTTCTACGACTGCATTGCGACGCAAACAAACACGGACTCTCGCAACCAATTCACGCGGCGAAAACGGTTTGACCATATAGTCATCGGCACCCATTTCCAGCCCAAGCACGCGATCTATTTCACTGCCGCGAGCAGTCAGGAAGATCAATGGAATCTGGCTGAATTTTCGCAGTTCGCGGCACACATCAAAACCGGTTTGATCAGGCAGGCCCACATCCAAAATCAAGACGTCGAATTTTTCTGATTGCAATAAATGTAGGGCTTCGCGGCCCAAACCTGTTCGCGTTACTTCAAACGCTTCGGTCTGCAGTGCATAGACAATCGCATCGGCAATAGCGGCTTCGTCTTCGACTAATAAAATACGTGGCATGAATTATTCTTTTGGCTCGGCGGCTTCGGCGCTGGCTTTGGCCGCGTCCCAGCACAGGGCGCACAAGGTTTGAAAACCCGCCTGTTCATACCAGGCTTCATTGAATTGGTCTTTCAATAGTTTTTCTTCGCAATCATTACACCAGGCATCGGGCCGAGCTTGATCGCTATCATCGCTCCAGAAAAAACCGTTTGGTTCTTTCACCAATACAATATGCTGGCACACTAGACCAATACCCTGGGTACCGTGCTGCTCACATGAAACCAGACGGGGTAATTTAACCATTGCGTTTTTTCTCCTCTGTAATCCATTGATGAACGCGTTGCTCCAGCAAGGCCATCGGCATTGAACCACCGGTTAAAACGATGTCATGAAAGCGACGAATATCAAACTTGGGGCCTAACTCGGTTTTCGCTTCTTCACGCAAACGCACGATGGTATTCATTCCCACTTTATAAGCCAGCGCCTGGCCCGGCATTACCAAATAGCGTTCAATTTCAGCGACAACGTCGGTTTCCGGCATGCCGGTTTTTTCTCGCATATAGGCAATGGCTTGTTCGCGCGTCCAATGCTTGGAATGCATACCGGTATCGACCACCAAACGTACCGATCGAAACATCTCGGCCTGCAAGCGGCCTAAATTATCGAGCGGCTGTTTTTCGTAGCCAATTTCCCAGGCCAGGCGTTCACTATAAAGTGCCCAACCTTCTGCGTAAGCCGTGAACGGTAA
>JAYSXB010000319.1:0-2606 GCA_043717775.1 Arenimonas sp. | reverse complement strand
GCTCCGTGGTCATCTTATTACCACCAGCAACGCGGGCAACCGCTTGGTCAATTTCGGTATCAGTAACCTGTACGCCAGTTTCTTGCGCGCGTATTACTTGCAGCTTTCCGATGATCAAGCGTTCAAGCAACTGTTTTTCCAACACATTTTGCGGCGGCAGCTGATCCTCTTTACCCGCATATTGACGGCGTATGTTGAACATTGCACCGCCCAGCTCACTGCTCAAAATCACGTCGTCTTCAACGAGTGCGACGATCCCATCAACCGGCTCAGCTGCGGCAAAAGAAAACGTTGGAAGCAACGCCAGTAGTGCTGCAAACACCATTGTTGACCGCGAAAGCTTTGATCGCGGCAGGGCACGCAGAAACGAAGTAAAAGACATCATTTTTTATGAATCCGGAAATAGGTCGGAAAATCCGACAATAGCATTGTCTAACAGGCGATCTGTTTTGCGACCCAAAACGCCTAAACCGTTCAACTCAAGCTCAAAAAAGATTGAGTTTCTGCCTTTCAGCGTGCCAGCACGTAGGTAATGCCGCCCCAACATGCGTAAACGCCAGCAGCAACTTCGATACTCAAAGCCCGCCAAACCTTCGAGCGTGCGCTCTTCGGGCAAGGAATAATTCCAGCGACCAATCAAAGACCAGCGCTCATTGATGGGCACCAGACCAGAGATATCGGTCTGTTCCAGCCGATCACGACGATAGCGATAGCCGATATTAAGCAGACCATCGTCACCAAAACTGCGCTGCAAGCGCACCGCCGAAAGGCGCGTGTGCGATATTTCTGGGTCAAACTGATTCGCCCAGCTTACCCGCCAACGCTCGCTCAACTGCGCTTGTGCTTCCGCGACCCAGACTCCGGCGCTCGAGGTAAAGGGCTGAGCAGTCGGATCTAGAGTCACATTGCTGTCGTCAAAATAGCGAATTTGCCCGACGCTCAGACGAATTTTTTCTACTCCGGCAACGTCATCAATCCAACGCGTGGTAATCGCTGCCGCCACTTGGTTCGCGTCAGCTTGGCGATCTGGACCCGAAAAACGATTATTGCGAAATAACTGCGGAAAGCTGAAGTCCAACTCGGTGGTGTCAAAGACCGGGAAATCAGCTTGATCACGAAATGGCGCACGCAAGTAATAAAGCCTTGGTTCCAAGGTCTGGCGCAAATTAGGAAAAAACAGTGCACTGGCTCGGTCAAAATAGAGGCCTGCGTCAAGTGACGCAATAGGTAATGACCGGGTCGGGCCATCGGTGCCCACAAGCGTGCTCGTGCTGGAATAGCGTGAAATATCGTAGCGGGTGTGGCGAAAGTTTAATTCAGGCCGAATGTAGCCAAACGATTTGCGCCATTCGAAGCGTGCAAAGGGCATGACATCAAAACGCGATCCTTCGAAACCAATTTCACGGCGAAAATGCACCAGCTCAGATTTTACGCCGTAGCTGAAAGGCCCAACGTAGTTTTCACTATTAAAATAAAGCCGCGGCGCGCGACGATACGGATCGATAGAATTTAGATTCGCAGGATCAATAATCTCAAACCGATCCACCGTCAAACCCGCATTCCACAGACCAAAAAACGGGCTGACATTGCGACCATAAAGCCCGACTTCACTACCAATAATACTTGTGGCGTTACTGGTAAGCGAATCGCCTAAGTCTTCAAAATAAAAATCGTCAGAAACTTTGTTAAGCGAACTGCCAAAACGCCACGTTGGACTTAATTGGCTTTGAAAATTTATATTGACGCTATAACGATTATCGCTGCCGGGCAAATCACGCAAGCGATCATGTGCTAAATACGCGGCATTGACCGAAGCCACAGTGTCAATGCCCAAATAGCGAAACTCCGAGCCCAACATAAAACCACGGCGCTGAATAACTCGACTGACCAGCGTGGCGTCATAATTCGGTGCCAAATTAAAATAGTACGGCAGCGAGAAATCGACGCCATCACTATTGGCACTAATTGTCGGTGCCAAAAGCCCGCTTTTACGTGCATCGGTCAACGGAAAACTGGCGAATGGCAAATAAAATACCGGGATTTTGCCAACAACGACCTTAAAATTCTTGGCATGCCCCACGCCAGCGGCGTGATCCAACTCGATTTGATTCGCCTGCACTTGCCACGCGGGCAGATCGCCAGGGCAAGAAGTAAAACTGACGCCGGTTAATGAACTGGATTCGCCCTGCTGCACTGCGCGCTGCGCCCGGCCATTGCCGCGGCCGTCTTTCAAGGCATAGCGCACATCGCTAAGCGTGCTCTTGTCGTTTGCAAGATCCGCCTCGATACCATTGGCAAAGGCGATGAGTTGGCGGGTCTCTATTTTTGCAGGGCCAACGGTGCGTGCGGTATGCGCGGTCTTATCAAGCTCAATCGCGGGCGCATTGAGCGATTGTTGCCCACGCACTAAAGAAACCCCACCGCTCAATGAAAATTGATTGCCATCAACAGATTCAATTTTCTTCGCGCTGATATCGGTCGGTGCCTGCTCGTTTGGCATTTGCACGGGCGCAAGCTCGGTTTGCCAACGGCCCTCGCAGGCCCAACGCGCATCCACACCTTCACCCACGCGCTCGCAAGCCCAGGGTTTGTCTGGCGCCACACAT
>JAYSXB010000318.1:0-2624 GCA_043717775.1 Arenimonas sp. | reverse complement strand
CCGACGGGCAACTCGCGACCAATATGAAAAAATTCTTTTAGGTCCGGGTATTTTGAATCTTTCGCAGTTTCAATTCCAAACGGCGTGTAGCCACGCGCTCCGCCGGTGCCTTTCAAATGATATTTCAGCTTCACATCGGTCGGCAGTGCGAAAAATTGTTTAAATACCTCATAGGCATTCGCGAGGTCAGCCGCGCTCAAGCCATGGCCGCTGATGCCGCAAAAACCCCATTCGCGATAGGCTGCGCCAAGCTCTGCCACAAAGGCATTTTTATCGGTATCAAAACGGCGAATGTCCAGACTGGGAATCTTGCTCATAAAAACCTCTTTATTTATTGTCTATCTAGACTAGACCGCTGCGCGTACGGCGTTGGCTAATTTATCCAAAACTGATTGCATCAAAAACGCATCGGCAGCTTCAACGGTTACGCGAATTAATGGCTCGGTGCCGGAAGCGCGCAAGACCAAACGTCCCTTGCCTTCTAATGCAGCTTCGGCTTCTTTGCGGGCGTTTTGCACATTCAATGCTTCCAGTGGTTTCGCCCCGGCAGTGATTCTTACATTAACGGTTTTCTGCGGCAATGGCTGATACGTACTGACTGCTTGCTTCAAAGAGATGTTGCGAGCACGCAAAGCTTCCAATACTTGCAGTGCTGCGACGATCGCATCGCCAGTGCCACTGCGATCAAGACATAGAAGATGACCGGATGCTTCACCACCCAACACTCCGCCGTTTTCGCGCAGGGCATGATGCACAAAACGGTCGCCCACTTTGGCGCGAATAAAACCAATGCCCGAATCGCCGAGTGATTTTTCCATCGCGTAATTGGTCATCAAGGTGCCGACCACCGGGCCGTGTAAACGCCCGATGTTTTTCCAGTGATTGGCTAATACGAAGATAAGCGCATCGCCATCATGCAGATTTCCATCGGCATCGACCATCAGCACACGATCGCCATCGCCATCAAAAGCAATGCCCAGATCGCATTTATTTTCCACGACCAGTATTTGCAAACTTTCCGGATGCGTCGAGCCAACTTGATGATTGATATTCAAACCATTGGGCTGAGTGCCAATCGCAACAACTTCCGCACCCAATTCGGAGAATACTTTTGGTGCCACGTGATACGTTGCGCCATGGGCGCAATCGAGTGCGATTTTCATGCCTTGCAAACTGAAAGTATCGGGCACGCTGGCTTTGCAAAATTCGGCGTAACGCGTCAGTGCGTCATTAACGCGCTGCGCTTTGCCCAAATGTTCCGACGACACGGTTGAAAACGGTTTGTCGAGTTCGGCTTCAATGGCCAGCTCGACTTCGTCGCTCAGCTTTTCGCCTTTGGCCGAAAAAAACTTGATGCCATTGTCTTCGTGCGGATTATGCGAGGCGGAAATTACGATACCGGCATCGGCTCGCAATGTTTTCGTGAGAAGTGCAATGCCTGGCGTCGGCATCGGCCCGAGCATTCGCACATCGGCACCCGCGGCAACCAAGCCAGCTTCAAGCGCCGATTCAAACATGTAGCCGGAAATGCGGGTGTCTTTTCCGATCACGATAATGGCGTGTGGCTTATCGCCGGCCAACACGCGACCCGCGGCATTACCCAGCCGCAGCATGAAATCGGCTGAAATTACGCCTTCACCCACGCGACCACGGATTCCATCGGTGCCAAAATATTTTCTTGTGGCCATTCAGGCTTCCGCTTTTTCCGGCGCAGGACGATTCATCATCAAGGCCAGTAATTCGGCAATACGATCACGCATTTCACGGCGATCAATAATTAAATCCACCGTGCCGTGCTCGAGCAAAAATTCGGAGCGTTGAAAACCTTCCGGCAATTTTTCGCGCACGGTTTGTTCGATCACGCGCGGCCCGGCAAAACCTATCAATGCCTGTGGTTCACCAATATTCAAATCACCGAGCATCGCCAAGGATGCAGTAACGCCGCCCGTGGTGGGATGCGTCAGCACGGAAATAAATGGCAAGCCAGCGGCTTGCAAACGGCCAATCGCCGCCGAGGTTTTTGCCATCTGCATCAGCGAAAACAAGCTTTCTTGCATACGGGCACCACCGGACGATGCAAAACACACCATCGGACATTTTTCCAGCAATGCACGTTCAGCGGTTAAAGCGAATTTTTCGCCGACCACCGAACCCATCGAACCGCCCATAAAACGAAATTCAAAAGCGGCCACACAAATATCGTGGCCTTTCAACAAACCCTTGACGGCAATCAGCGCATCTTTTTCGCCCGTACTTTTTTGTGCGGCTTTAATACGGTCGGAATATTTTTTCTGATCTTTGAAATGCAGGGCGTCGCGCGGACCAAGATCGGGGGCAATTTCTTCGACCGGGCCTTCATCGAGAAATGAAGCCAGACGCTCACGCGCTTCGATACTCATATGATGGTTGCACTTCGGGCAAACCCGAATATTTTTTTCGAGCTCGGGGCCATAGAGTGCGGCGCCGCAGCTATCGCATTTTTCCCAAAGACCTTCGGGTACCCCGCGCTTGCCACCACCTTCGGTGCGGATGCGCGCTGGCATTAATTTGGTCAACCAACTCATGTGCGTCTCGCGTTGTTTGCTGAGCCGACAGTGTAGCGGCAAACACGACGACGGTCAGCA